>CAYWIN010000060.1:0-10160 GCA_964458365.1 uncultured Propionibacteriaceae bacterium | reverse complement strand
GATTGCGGTGTAGTTCGCCGTTATCGAGGTGAGTGATGTCAGCTTCTCAATGCCGGCCAGCGAAGCGAGCTTCGTCTTGGTGGACGCCGGGGTTTGCTGAAGCTCGATCGTCATGACCTTGGTGAGGTCGTTGCCGAGCCCGGCCAGAGTCAGGAAGTCATTGCGATCGAGGCGCAGCACAGTAAGTCCCGACAAAGCCGAAATGGGGCGCAGGTCGGTAATCAGGTTGTCTTTCAACGACAACCCGGTGAGCTTTGGCATCAAGCTGAGGCCGGTGAGATCGCGGACACCTTTGGCCTGGCAGCTGAGCGTCCCGGAGACGTCATCGAGCTGCGCAACGGTGGGCATGGCATCCGAGGGCAGAGACAGCTTGCTGTTGACGCATGATCGCAGGTTGGCATCCGGCAGTGTGGTGCCATCGGCTGCGACGGTGACGGTGATTGTTCCGTTGAAATAGAAGTCCGATTCGTCGCGGAAGCTCCACTGGTAGCTGCCGGGCGCGTTGTAGGTGACGGTCTTACCGTTGACCGACACATTCGGATCATCGGGCGCATCGGCAAGAACGGTATTGCCTCGCGCCCCCAAGGCTGAGGGAAGCATGGCTGGCACGCCTACGCTGGCGCGAAGAGCGGCTTTCTGCCCGTAGCGGGTGCCCGAGCCCAAGCTGAAGTGCGGCAACACGCTCAGGGCCGAGAGATCGGCGAGCTGGTTCCCGTTCACGGTGAGCGCCGAAAGCTGAGAAAGCGCTGCGAGCGGAGCGATGTTGCTGATCTGGTTGTTCTCCAGGCCGAGCGAAAAGATCTGCGTTGAGGATCCCAGGGGTGTGAGATCGGAGATCTGGTTTCCGCCGAGGAAGAGCTTGGTGAGTTTCGGCATCGCTGAGGTGCCGGTGATATCGGTGATGCCTTGGTTGGTGCAGGACAGCTCCGTCAGGCTGGCAAGCTGTTCGGCGCTGGGCTCAGCGTCGGCGGCGAGGCCGAGCTTCGAGGTGATGCAGGAACGGTATTGGGCATCGACGACGGTGGCGGCGAAGCTGGAAGCGATGGCGTGTGTGGCGTAAAGGCCGGTGAAGGCGAGGCTGGCAGCTACCACGGCTGCGAGCCAGTTGCGTCGGCGTGACATGAGAACCCCTTGACTTACGGCTCACGCGCAGCACTGACCGACACGATGTGGAGGCCCCGATTCCGCGCGGGAGCATGATCCGTTGTGTTGGGCGTCGGTCCGGCTCCTGCAGAGCAGTTACGGTTGCGGGTCAGCCCGGGGTTTTCACCCGGTTCTTCGTCCAACTCGCGCACCTTATCAGGGGCGGAAGTGCTTCTCGTACAGGTGGTTTTGGTGCGAGAGGGAACCTTCGGTGTGCCAGATGTGTTAAGTCTGACAAGCGGACACGTGCCAATGGCTCGTCGACGGTAACCAAAGGAGGTTCCCATGAAGCGCCAGACAATCCGTGCCCCTTTCCGGGGCGCCATCGTCATCAGCTACGTGGTGATGATCATGATGAACGTGGCGGCAAATGCGTTGCCGATCAACGGGCGCAGTACGGCAGCGGTCTCGGATGCCTACCCGAACCTGTTCGCACCTGCCGGAATCACCTTCGCGATCTGGGGGGTGATCTACCTGCTGTTGGCGGGCTACGTCCTGTACCAGGTGGGGTTCTTCCCAGATCGGAGCATCACGGCATCATCAGCGGCTCATCTCGCCACCCAGGAACGAGTCGCCGTGCTCTTCACGCTGTCTTCGCTGGTGAATGCGGCCTGGATTCTGTCCTGGCACTACGAACTGATCCTCCTGTCGACGGTGCTCCTGCTCGTCATGCTGGGATTGGTGGCCGCCATCGTGTCCATGCTGACTGCAGCTCGTCTCTCCGGTCGCGATCGGTGGCTGATCCGATTGCCATTCAGCGTCTACTTTGGCTGGCTCACGGTGGCCGCGATCGCCAACATCACCGTGTTGCTGGTGAGTATTGGGTGGGATGGCTTTGGGATACCTGCCGCGACCTGGGCGGCAGTGATCATCGGTGTCGGCGCGATCATCGGTGTTGTGGTGGTGCTGCGAAATCAGGACGTGGCCTACGGCCTTGTGCTGATCTGGGCATATCTCGGCATTGTGATCAAACACACATCGGTGAGTGGCTTCGCCGGTGCATATCCGGTTGTGATCGCCGTCACGGTGGTGAGCATGGTCGTCATTGCGCTGACCTGCGTGTGGGTGGGCACGCGGCTTTTCCGGGCCCACCGCCCAGCAGTGATCACTGTCGAAGGTGGATAGCAGCGTTCGTTGTTCAACCGAAATGTTCACCCAGATGCGCTCTGAGTTTCGAAAAGGCGCACCGCGAGCAATCTGGGTGAACATTTCGGTCATACGGGCGCGCGGCGTGACGCGCATGCGAGTTCCTCGACGAACCCGACCAGCGGTTTCGGTGAGCCCGAGCCAGAGGGGTGAGGCTCATGAGCGCGCTCCTAGGGGCGTGTTTGGGGCCCACGACGGAAGAAGCCGCTGTGGCGAGGAGTATTCCTCCTAGCCACAGCGGCTTCTTGCTGGTCGGGGTGACAGGATTTGAACCTGCGACCTCGTCGTCCCGAACGACGCGCGCTACCAAGCTGCGCCACACCCCGAAGGCCCTCACCAGGTCAGGGCCGAGTGGCAGTTTAGCCCAAGCCGAAGCACTCAGCCATTCGACGATGGACGCAGCGTCAGCACGGTGACTTCGGGCGGACAAGCGAAGCGATAGGGGGCGTAGGGCGACATTCCCACCCCAGCCGAAACATGAACCCAGGATTCCCCATGGGTGGTCTTTTGGAGACTGAGCCCCTTAGCGCGATGTGGTTCCAAATCACAGTTCGTGGTCAGAGCTCCCCAACCGGGGACGCAAACCTGTCCACCGTGGGTGTGTCCGGCCATGATCAGCTGCACCTGGTCGTCGGTCATGGCATCCAAGATCCGTTGGTACGGAGCATGCGTGACGCCAATCGCGAGATCGGTGCCTGGTGCGGGTTCTCCGGCCACAAGGGAATAGTCATCCATATTCCAGTGGCCGTCATCAGTGCCGCGAAACTCAAGATTCAAGCCGCGCACGTCCATCGAGACTCGATGGTGAGCAACGTCTTGCCAGCCGAAGGAGTTGAATGCGGCTCGTAAGGCCTGGGTGGGCATCGACTGGTTGGTGCGCGGTGAATTCCTCTCGACAGACCGGAGGTAACTCAACGGGTTTGCGGGGCGCGGCCCGGAATAGTCATTGGATCCGAAAACGAAGACTCCGGGCACCCCTCGCAGGCCCTCCAAAGCGTCAAGGAGGACGTCCAGTGCGCCCGGCTCACTCATATTGTCGCCGGTGTTCACGACGAGGTCTGGCTCAAGGCCGGCTAGTGAGGCAACGAAGTCCCGCTTGCGATGTTGGCGGGTCAGCAGATGGAGGTCGGATAGATGCAGGATCCGCAGTCTGGGACTGCCCGGTGGCAGCAAATCCAAGGAGACCTGACGCACCCGAAAATCGCGTGCCTCCACCAAAACTCCGTAGGCGAAACACGCCCCGCCGACGGCGGCGAGCCCCTTCAATAGCCGGGTATTCAAGCTCAGCGCTTCCGTGGGGTAGCTGGCGGCGGCGTGATCACCGGAGCCGCGGGCCTGGTGGGATCGGGGCCCCGACTCACCGTCACCATGACGGTCGTCCCCTTGCCCGCCTGAGTTTTCGGAACGACGTCGGCCACCATGCCGTTGGGAACCGTCGAGTACTGAGCGCTCGTCGAAATCTCAAAACCCGCATCCTTGAGCTTCTGGATACACGTCGCCAACGGAATTCCCACGCAAGGCGGAACATCGACCATCCGGCCGTTCAACACAGCTCGATCCGCGTCGCCGAACTGACGTGGCTTCGCAACGTCGCTGATTGCGGCGGCGAAGGACGGCTTCAACAGGCGCCCGCCTGCCTCTTGTCCAGATGAGCCCTGCAAGGTGCGCCCGGAATACTTCAAGTGCACGCCTTGCAGATACCTACCGCGACGTTTGTCCCAGAACTTCTTGTACACAGGGTCGCTGTCGTAGCTGATCATGGCTGCGGCCGCGAGATCCGGAGTGAAGCCCATCGTCCAGATGGCTCGGTTGTCTGGCACCGTTCCGGTTTTGCCCGCCATGTCCACACCAGGCACTTTGGCGGCGCTCGCGGTGCCCCCGTTGTATGGACCACGGAAGATCTGGCTGATGGTGTCGGCAAGCTCCCTGCTGATCACCTGCTTGCACCCAGCATCAGGCACGGCCAACGACACGTTGTCTTTTGTGACGATCGATTTCAGGATGATCGGGTCGCAATGCACGCCACGAGCCGCGAACGTCGCATATGCCTCGGTCAATGACAGCGGAGAAATGCCTGCGACACCCAGGGTGAATGAGGCGATGTAGTTGTAGTTGGCCACCAGATCCTCGCCATTGGCTGCCTTTAGCCCCACGCGTTGGGCCATTTTGACCACCGGGCAGATTCCGACCCGTTGCTCCAAGGGGACGAAATAGTTGTTCACCGACCCCTTGGTGCCAGACCACAGGTTGTACCCGCCGGCCTGTGGTCCATCCACAACCCATCTGGAGCCCACTTTGAAAGGGCCATCGCAGGACTTAAAGGTCTGACCTTGGTAGTTGCGGCTCTTTTGTACCTGGATGTCGATGTTGGCACCCATCCCAGAATCTAGGGCTGCGGCCGCGGTGAAGATCTTGAACGTTGACCCCGCTTGGAAACCAAATGCGCCCCCCATGTTGTTGGGTGCGGCATAGTTCCAAAAAGTCTGTCCAGGCTTCTTTCCCATCTCCTGCCGGTTCTGGGCCATGGCCAGGATCAGCCCGGTTCCGGGCTGGATCATCGTGACCACTGACACCACCGGGTCTTTGCCCGAAATGAACTTCGAAATCGCCTTCTCTGCGGCCAGCTGTGCTTTCTCGTCGATCTGAGTTTGGATCGTCAGCCCGCCGCGGTAGACCCGCGCCATCCGTTCTTCCTCGGTGGCACCCAGGCTGGGGGTCTGCTTCACCAAGGTGCGCAACGCGTAGTCACAGACGAAAGGGAACTGTGAGTTGGCGCAGCCGGTGCGCGAATCGACAACCTTGGACTTGTCAAAGGTTGTGGCCTTGGCCGCTTTGGCCTCCTCAGGAGTGATCTTCTTCAGCTCCGTGAGGCGATCCAGGACGTCGTTGCGACGGCTCAGTGCGACGACGGTATGGCGGACGGGGTTGGTGGCAACGGGGTTACGCACCAGCCCAGCCAACATAGCTGACTGTGCGAGGTCCAGTTTCGAGGCATTCACGCCGAAGTAGTGCCGGGCGGCCGCCTCAACTCCATAGGCCCCGTCGCCGTAGTAGGCCATGTTCAGGTAGAACTCAAGAATCTGGTCTTTGGAGAACTCTTTCTCCACCGCGACCGCATAGCGAAGTTCGCGGACCTTGCGTGCCAGCGAATTTTCGGTGGCAGCTGCGGCGGCGACCTTGTCGCCGGTCGCTTCGGCCTTTTCGACTAAGACCATTCGGACGTACTGCTGGGTCAGGCTTGATCCACCCTGTGTGTTTCCCTGGCTGGTGCTCACCAACGCGCGAAGCGTGCCGGTGAGGTCGAGGGCCCCGTGCTCATAAAACCGGTGATCCTCGATGCCTACTTGGGCCATCTTCATCGAGTCGGAGATTTGATTTAACTGAACATAAACGCGGTTCTGGTCATAAAAGTAAGCCAGCGTCTTTTGATTAGAAAGAAGAAGCCGGGAACGTTCCCACTGGGGAGGTGCCTCGAGTTCTGCGGGGAGGTCATTTACGCCGGTAATGGCATCGCGGCCGGTGACAGACGCCAGCCCGACGGAGGGGGCTGCCAAGCCTGCCACTAACACCCCACTCAGCGTCGAAACGAGGACGAACATGAGCAGGGTGTAGAGGCGTTTGCCAAGCAGCATGGCACAAGGTTACGTCACGACACATAAACCGTGCTGACACCGCACGACATCATCAATGTCGGCAGGGATCCGGGTGGGGTGGGGGCGGGGTAGTTCAGTGGCGATTCGCCGAGTGGTGCAATAATCTGACCAGTGCAGAGGCGGGAGACTGGCATCTCCGCCTCAGTAGGCCCCCCCCGCCGAAAGGAAATGAGAGCAATGACGCTCCAGATCGATGATTGGACCCTGTTGGCTAAATGCCGTGGGTTAGAAGATGCCCTATTCCCTGAGGGAGCAGAGCAACGACGAGCTCGTACGGTTTGCGCCGGATGCCCGGTACGCAGCGAGTGCCTGGCTGAAGCCCTCGACAACCGCATTGAATGGGGTGTCTGGGGCGGAATGACCGAACGTGAACGTCGGCAGCTGTTGCGGCAGCGCACGGACATCAAATCGTGGACCTCGTTGCTGTGTCCTAGCAGCAAGACTGTAAGCGCCTAAGAACAAGACGCTCTCCTGGTGTGCCGACCCTGCGCCACTAGGGTGTATCCCATGACGAAGTGGGAATATGTGACCGTCCCGGTGCTGGTGCATGCCACCAAACAGATTTTGGATAATTGGGGCTCAGAAGGGTGGGAGTTGGTCCAGGTCGTTGCTGGGCCCAACGCTGAAAGCCTGGTCGCCTACCTGAAGAGGCCGGTAGGCGAATGAGCACCCCGACCCAGCGAATGATCGAATGCGGCATCGCCTTGCCGAACGTCCCGGCCCCCGTTGCTGCCTATGTACCAGCAATTGCTACGACCACTCAGGTCTTCACCTCTGGTCAACTGCCGTTTCGGGATGGCCAACTGGTGGCCACCGGAAAGGTCGGCGCCGACGTTGAACCGGAGTTGGCGGTGGAACTCGCTCGAATCGCCGCGCTCAATGCTGTGGCCGCCGCCGCAGATGCTGCAGGGGGAGTGGATCGAATCCGTCAGGTCACCAAGCTGGTGGTGTTCGTTGCGAGTGCTGCCGATTTCACCGGACAGCCTGCGGTTGCTAATGGCGCCTCGGAGCTTCTCCAGCAAGTATTCGGCGAAACCGGTGCCCATGCCCGCAGTGCGGTAGGCGTGGCGGTCCTGCCGCTGGACGCGCCCGTTGAAGTCGAGCTGATCGTCGAGCGTCAGGCCGATGCCTAAACCAGTCGCGCCCGGATCTTCGGCGGAAGAGACCCCCGAAGAGCGGAAATCACGCGCCGCCGAGATCAATGCTCTGCTGGCTCAGACCTACCCCGATGCGCATTGTGAACTGGACCATGCGGATGCATGGCAACTGCTGGTCGCCACAGTGCTTTCCGCTCAATCCACAGACCGACGCGTCAATACGGTGAGCCCGATTCTCTTTGCGCGCTTTCCCACTCCGAGCGATCTCGCCGCGGCTGACCGCGAGGAGGTCGAAGGGATCATTCGATCCACCGGTTTCTTCCGCGCAAAGACGGAGTCGTTGCTCGGCCTCAGCGCGGCACTGTTGGCCGACTTCGATGGCGAGGTCCCGGCCACCCTTGAACAGTTGGTCACTTTGCCAGGGGTGGGGCGCAAGACCGCAAATGTTGTCCTCAGCGATGCTTTCGGTGTTCCGGGGATTACCACCGATACTCATGTCATTCGATTGGCGCAACGGTTCGGTTGGACGGCCTCTCGGGTTCCCGAGGTCGTCGAACGCGACGTGGGGGCGCTCTTTGATCCTTCGCAGTGGAATGCGCTCAACCACCGAGTGATCTGGCATGGACGGCGCTGCTGTCACTCTCGACGCCCGGCCTGTGGAGCATGCGCGGTGGCCTCACTTTGCCCCGCATGGGGAGAAGGGCCGACCGACTCGAAGGTGGCCGAGGAGCTGATTCGAGAGCCCCGACGATGACCTTTCCCGAACCAACTCCGGTACCCACGTCGCTCGAACAGGCACGCGGACGTTTGGCAGGGGTGCAGAGCTGGCCAGGTTTGCCTGAGGTGGGTTTGGCCTCCCCGCGCCGCGCGGCAGCCGTGTTGATCCTGATTTCTGCCGGGGAGGCCGGCGAGGAAATCGTCCTGGTCGAAAAGCGGCCCGATCTGCGAAACCATGCCGGACAGTTGGCTTTCCCTGGCGGCGCGATCGAGGCCACAGATTCGGATCCGGTCGCGGCCGCCCTTCGTGAGGCACAGGAAGAAGTGGGCGTGGCCGGGGCAGAAGTTGACGTTCTTGGGATTCTGCCATCGTCCCAGATTCCGCGGAGCGGATTTGACGTGACTCCCGTGGTGGGCTGGTGGACGCGGCGCGCGGCTCTGTCCGTCCACGACCCCGGCGAGTTGTCGGCCGTTCACCAGGTCCGCATTGAGGACCTACTCGATCCGTCGAATCGCAACATGTGGCGGCTGGGACGCTTCACCGGACCCGGCTTTCGGTTAGGTGACCTCTACGTGTGGGGATTCACCGCCCACCTGTTGGATGGCCTGTTCGACCTTCTGGGATGGACGGTGCCCTGGGATGCGAGCCAGATTGGGAGTGTCCCGGACCGATTCCTCCGAGGTGAGCCAGGGCGCTGAGCGGAGAGTGCGAAACCGGTATTTCTGGTGAACATCAGGTGCACTGGCTGAAAAGCCGGACCTGAACGCGCAGGATTGAGCTATGTCTTGGTGGCAAAACGCGGTCGTCTATCAGATCTACCCTCGGTCATTTGTCGATAGCAACGGCGATGGGGTGGGTGATCTACGCGGGATCATTTCGCGGGTCGACTATTTGGCCGATCTGGGCGTGGACGTGGTGTGGCTGTCGCCGATCTATCGCTCGCCCATGGAGGACAACGGCTACGACATTTCTGACTACTACGACGTGGACCCCGTGTTCGGCACCTTGGAAGACGTGGATGAACTCATCGCCGCGCTGCACCAGCGAGGGATCAAATGCGTCATGGACCTGGTGGTCAACCACACCTCTGATGCTCATCCGTGGTTTCAGCGTTCGCGTGACCCCGGCTCCGATAAGCGCGACTGGTACATCTGGCGTCCCGCCCGTCCCGGCCGAGATCCGGGTACCCCCGGAGCGGAACCAACCAACGCAGGTTCGGCCTTCGTCGGGCCGGGGTGGAGTTACGACGAGGTCAGCGGCCAGTACTACCTGCACCTTTTCAGCCCACACCAGCCGGATCTGAATTGGGAAAATCCCGAGGTGCGGCAGGCCATCTATCGGATGATGCGCTGGTGGGTGGATCGAGGTGTGGATGGCTTCCGGATGGATGTGATCAATGTCATTTCGAAGACCTACCCGCCGGTTGACGGTCCGGCCGGCCCTGATGGCTTGTGCTACGAGGTTTCGATGGTGGCCAACGGCCCGCGCCTCCACGAGTTTCTTCACGAAATGAACCGCGAAGTCGGTATCCGGAAGCAGGGTCTGTTCAGTGTGGGCGAGATGGTCTCGATTGACGCCGCCTTGGCGCGCAGCTACACCGCAGCGTCCGTTGAGGAACTCGACATGGTCTTCACCTTCGAACACGTCTGTGTCGATCAAGCCTCAGATCTGAAGTGGGACTTGGCCGACTTTGAGATGCCCAAGCTGCGGTCGGTGCTGAACGATTACCAGGAAGCCATGGCCGACGAGGGCTGGAATGCCTTGTATTTCGAGAATCACGACCAGCCGCGTTCGGTGTCGCGATTCGGAGACGACTCAGATGCCTACCGGGTTGCCTCGGCGAAGACTCTGGCCACCTGCCTGCACATGCTCAAGGGAACTCCGTTCGTCTATCAAGGCGAGGAAATCGGGATGACCAATGCGGGTTTCACTCGGATCGAGCAGTACAAAGATGTGGAGTCGCTGCGTTTCTACCAGTTGGCGCGAGCTATGGGGCTGCCCGCGTCGCTGGCGTTGATGGCCATCGCGGCGAAGAGTCGGGATAATTCTCGGACTCCGATGGCGTGGGACGCCAGCGAGAAAGCCGGTTTCACGACCGGGATTCCGTGGTTGCCGGTCAATGCCAACAACGACCAGATCAACGTCGCAGCGAGTCGCGATGACCCGGATTCGATCTACCACCATTATCGCAAGCTCATCGCGCTGCGTCACGAACGGGACGTGGTCCGACACGGACGTTTCGCTCTGCTCGAATCCGATCACCCAGAGCTGTTTTGTTTCACGCGCACGCTCGGTGCGGAGCAGCTTCTGGTGGTGGCCAACTGGAGTTCACAGCCGGTGCGGCTCCCGGACACTTTGCCCGACGTGTCGGATGCCGAACTCCTTCTGGGCACACATACACAA
>CAYWIN010000059.1:0-10175 GCA_964458365.1 uncultured Propionibacteriaceae bacterium | reverse complement strand
GAGCCGACCGGAGCAACCCTGCACCCGTCCGTTCAGGAAAGCATCCTCACATCAGAGGTCCAGGGCAATAGCGACTCGCCCCGGACCTCTGGTTGACCCGATCTTCGTTGAACACCATCAGTTCTTGCGATCGATGGCATCACACACACATTCACCGGTGTTGGACTTGACCGTCCAGCAACGCGGACATACTTCAACGGTGGTTTCGCTCATCTTTTTCCTCCTTCCGGCGCGATGATCAAACGTGCAATAGGTCCAAAAACAAAACCGCCCGCGCATATTGCGTGGGCGGTGACAGTCAGCGATTCTCGATCAACTCGGACGCTGGCCACCGCCTCCGTCGGGGTACTCCTTTGCCCCGTTCACCACGGCATATGCCGTCGCCGCCGGGCACGTCACACGCTCCCGGATCAGGGTCAAACAAAACACGAAATACCTCTTTAATAGTCCTTGGAATTCCGTCAACCGTAGCCCGAGCGCAGGAAAAACTCAATTGCCTGACACCATTCTTCAGTTCCGGACGTCGCCCCCTCGGCCTGCGCAGAGCTGGCAAACTTCACCTGTGCTCACCGTGACCGTGCCCGATATTGACCTCTTAGAACGGCTGTCTGACCTCAGTGATCGCATCGAGTTCGTGCTGTGGGACCTCCTCGAGCCGCTGCCAGCCGAAACTGCGGCGCGCGTCGACCTCGTCCAGATTGGCCACTACTGGAACAACCCCGCCAGGTGGCGACGGCTGCACGAGTTGCCGAATCTGCGCTACGTGCAGCTCCCCTCGGCCGGATATGAACACGCCCTGCCGTTAATTCCAGACGGTGTCACCTTGTGCAATGGACGCGGCGTCCATTCGACCGGCACCGCTGAGCTGGCCCTCGCACTGATTCTGGCCTCGCAACGCGGACTAGCTGATGCCATCCGCGCCCAAAGCGAGGAACGTTGGTTCACCCCCGAGCTCCCGTCGCTGGCCGATCGCCGAGTTCTGGTACTCGGTGCCGGGTCGGTCGGGCAAGCCATCGTCGAACGCCTGCGCCCCTTTGAGGTGACGATCACCCAGGTCGCACGCACCGCCCGCGCGGGGGTGCACGGCCTCGCCGAGCTTCCCGAGCTCCTGCCTGATGTGGACATTCTCGTGTTGGCGGTGCCTTACACCTCCACAACCCATCATCTGCTGAACGCCGCAAACCTCGACTTGCTCCCCGATGGGGCGCTGGTGGTGAACGTGGCACGTGGACGAATCGTGGACACCGCGGCTTTGGTAGCCGAGCTGAACGCCGGACGATTGCGCGCGGCTTTGGACGTGACCGATCCCGAGCCGCTACCCCGCGATCACCCTTTGTGGCATGCCCCGCACACGATCATCACCGCACACCAGGGCGGGAACAGCGATGCCACCTACGCCCGTGTCGCTCGACTATTGCGCGCCCAACTGACTCGCCTACTCGCGGGCGAGCCGCCAGACAACGTCGTCACCGAAAACTGATCGCAAGCGTGCACCTCGGTTAGCTCTTGCCCGAGCGATACTGCTTGCCGGGAAGGGGCTTCCCAATCAGCTGGGTGACCGTGACGAAGGTGTAGCCCTTCGCACGCAGCGCCGAGATGATCCCGGGCACGGCCTCCACCGAGGTCGGGTGAATGTCATGAACCAAGATGATCGAGTTGCGTCGGGTGTCATGAACGGCAGCGGCGATGGTTTTGCTGGTGCTGAGGGTCTTCCAGTCCAAGGTGTCGACGTTCCACAAGATGACGGCCAAGCCCGCCTTTTTTGCCTCGGCTCGGACGGTGGCGTTCGTCGCACCATAGGGCGGACGAAGCAGCGTCGGCGTCACACCGGCCTTCGCTTGCAGCACGTTGATGGTGGAATTGAGCTGGCGGTCGATCTGCGCGGGAGAAAGCCGGGTCAGCTGAGGATGGCTCCAGGTGTGCACTCCGACCTCGTGACCGTCAGCGGCCACCGCACGAGCAACCTTGGGGAAGCTTTGCACCTGTTGGCCCAGCATGAAGAAGGTCGCCGGGGTCTGGGATTGTCGAAGGTAGCCCAGAAGCTTGGTGGTGTAGGGCCCTGGTCCATCATCAAAGGTGAGTGCGATGCATTTCGCCTTTTTGCAGTTGACGTTCACCCTGGTTGAGCCGTTGGCTGGCGCCCCCGATGGCGCGGGGGGTGTTGCCGTCGGAAGGTTAGCCCCGACGGGATCGCGAGGCGCTTGGGTCGCGACCTGGGCACGCTGCCCTGGCTCACGTAGGACCTTGTCAGCTTCGGCTTTCGCCACAGTAATCGTGACGCGACCGGCATCACAGGCCGCCACCTGACAGGCTTCAAAACCCACGATCAAGGCCCCTGAAGGCGAAAACGCTAGCAATGAGGCGTCCGCCACCGGGTTGGCACCCACTTTGGACAGATCCAGACTCGGCACCTGGACAACGCGTTGCGAAGCAGCGACCTGGAGGGCCGCCTTCGTTGCTGTTTCGTCAACCAGGCCCGCGTTGTCGTAAACCGTGTCGGTCGAAAGGTCGAACCACAGGGTGCGCCAGTTCAGCTGCAGGCTTTCCCCGTTGTCTCGGTACCCGTCAGCGACGATGCCGATCATCGACGGCGAAGAGCCGATCAGGTGCCAATCGAGGTTCAACTCCGCAGGCGCCTTTCCTGGGTCGGAGTCCGCGCCTTGATCGGCAGATTTCGCGATGTGCTGCCGGTAGTAGGCGCTGATCGCTGCGTCGATCTTGGGTTTGCCGAACTGTGGCCACACGGCGAAGACCGGCGGCGAATAGGTGGTCTCCGACTTCACCGTCACCGGGATGTTCTCCAGGAGAGCCGGATCAAGCAATGCCGGGGTTTCTCCGTTCGCCACCAGCGCGTCCACCGGCGGCGGAGTACTCGTTGCGCGAGTGGTGGGACTTTGCGTCGCACATCCTGACAGAAGCGCGAGCGCGACGATGAAGCCGCCAATTCTGGCCGCGATGGGGTTCACTACGATGCTCTCCTTATCCAGCATCGAAGCTACCCGGCGACTCCAGCCCGAACACGGGATTCCCGCGAAAAGACACGCCGCATCAGTAAGGCTGATTAGGCTCGTTGCTGCCGACCGAAACGGAGTTAGCGATGAGCAAAGACAAGACGCTTGCCAAGGGCGACCCTGGGGCCTACCAACAAGCCGAAGCTCTCAGTGGCTCGCCGTTGGGCAAGCTCAACGGGCTGCGGGCGGCGGTGCTGGGCGCCAACGATGGGATTGTGTCCACCGCGGGCATCGTCATCGGCGTGGCAGGTGCCACTTTGCAGTTCGGCCCCATCCTGACCGCAGGAATCGCTGGCATGTCGGCGGGTGCACTGTCGATGGCCGCCGGGGAATACGTGTCGGTCAGCGCACAGCGCGACACGGAACGAGCCCTGCTGGAAAAGGAACGCCGGGAACTGGAGGAGATGCCTGAAGAGGAGCTCGCCGAGTTGGCCGGGCTGTATGAAGACAAAGGCCTCACCCCAGACCTCGCCTTGCAAGTCGCCACACAGCTGCACGCCCATGACGCGCTCGCCGCCCATGCCGAAACCGAGCTGGGTATCGATCCCGACGAACTGACCAACCCGTGGGTGGCGGCGATCTCTTCGGCACTGGCATTCAGTGTCGGGGCGATCCTGCCCGTGCTGGCTATCGTTCTGGCCCCTACCGAGATGAAGGTGCCGATCACCGTGGCCGCTGTGGTTGCCGCGCTCGTGCTGACCGGCTACCTCAGCGCGAGGTTCGGCGGAACGCCCATCGCGCGGGCCATGGCCCGCAATGTGGCAGGCGGCCTTTTGGCGATGGGCGTCACCTATTGGATCGGACGGTTTGTCGGCCAGACGCTCGGCTGACCGACAAGGTCAAGCCAACGGGGCCAGCGGCGGAATCACCCGTCGAGTGGGAGTGCCGAAACGGTGAGCGGTGATCGACACGGCCTGTTCGCGCAGGAAGGTGAGCATTTCGACGCGTCCGGCGCTCAACACCGGATTGGCATAGATCGCAACCTTCACCGACCCATTCACCATAGCCGCCAGCCCTGCGTGAGAGCCGCCCAACATCCGGATCCGGCCCCCGGTCTTTGCCAGCGAGCGTGCCCGCTGAGACCACGCCTCGGCCGACTCCACCTGGTGGGCCACTCGGCTTTCAGACAGCCAGGTTTGGATCCTCGCCGGCAGCTCCGTCGCTGAGCTGACCATAATCGGGGCACCGGCGCGCAATCCGGCCGCAACGACGCGAATCAACTCAACGAGCTTCGCCTCTTCGAATCGCACGGTCACCGGGACAGCTTGATAGCGGAACGCGTTCTGTTCGGTCACCAGACCGGCCACGTCCTTCACAGTCTTGAACTCTTCGGCCCAGACTTTCTCGTCGGTACTGAGTGCGCCGCGCAGCCACTGGATGTCTTTGGCAGGCAAATCTGAGCTGACCGACAACGCCGCCTGGGAAAGCTCATCGCGGCGACCGTCATCAGAAATCGGCTGATCCACCCAGCCACTCAGCCCAACCAGGTAGTTCGGGCCACCGGCCTTCGTGCCAGCCCCAACGGCGGAGGCTTTCCAGCCACCGAAAGGTTGCCGTTCCACGATCGCACCGGTGATGCCACGGTTCACATAGAGGTTCCCCGCCTGGATTGTGCCGAGCCAGGTTGCGATTTCATCCTCGTCCAGGCTGTGTAGGCCTGAGGTGAGGCCGTAATCGACGCCGTTGACCAGATCAATCGCTTCAGTGAGGGTCTTGGCGGTCATGATGCCCAGAACCGGACCGAAGTACTCGACCTGATGGAACTCCGAGCCAGCCGCGACCCCGTCCCGGATTCCCGGACGCCACAGGGCACCTGCCTCGTCCAACTTCTCGGGCTTCAACGCCCACGATTGGCCAGGCTCAAGCGTGGTCAGAGCCCGAAGTAGTTTCCCGGAGGCCGGTTCGATCAGCGGACCGATTCGGCTGGCATCTTCCCAGGGCTGGCCCACCTGGTAGGACGCCACCGCGTCGATCAGCTGCCGACGGAAACGCTCCGAACGGGACACCGATCCGACCAGGACGACCAACGAAGCGGCCGAGCACTTCTGGCCGGCGTGCCCGAATGCGGAATAGGCGACATCTTTCGCCGCCAGATCCAAATCGGCGCTCGGCGTGACGATGATCGCGTTCTTTCCGCTGGTTTCGGCCAGCAGGCCCAGGTCGTTGCGGAAGCGGCGGAACAGCTCGGCGGTCTCGATACCGCCGGTCAAGATCACGCGTTCCACCTGGGGGTGGGCGATGAGGTTCTGGCCAAGTGTGGCGTCATCCAGCCGGATGTACTGAAGAACGTCGGAAGGAACACCGGCGTCCCACAGAGCCTGAGCGATGACCGCACCACAACGCACGGCCTGCGGGGCGGGCTTGAAGATCACCGGCGAGCCCGCAGCGAGTGCGGCCAGAGTAGATCCGGCCGGGATGGCTACCGGGAAGTTCCAGGGCGGGGTCACCACGCTCAACGCGACCGGACGAGCCTCCGCACCGGGGACGCGGGAGAGGTGGCGGCCACTTTCGGCGTAGTAGTGCGCGAAATCGACAGCCTCGGACACTTCTGGGTCGGACTGTTCAAGGACCTTTCCGCATTCCGCACCCATGACTTCCAGCAAGTCGGCGCGACGGGCGTTCAGCAGGTCACCGGCCCGATGCAGAATCTCGGCCCGCTCATCAGCGGTGAGTCCTCGCCACCGCTGACCGGCTTCGATTCCCGCGGCAACGGCCGCGTCCACAGCGTCGGCGCTTGCCAACCAGCTGCCCTCGCTGAGGGCAACGCCCAACTGAGAGGTTTGCATCCGGCTGCGAACCGCGTCACCCCAGGCGCGGTTCGCAGCCAGGCTTGGGTCCGTGTCGGCGGTGTTGGCGAAGCCTTCGGTGTGGAGGATGGCTTCGGTTGACCGATTTTGGGTTCGGTTCGGCAGCGGGGTCTGGGTCGGCATTGCCGCCAGAGCCGCCAGGAAGCGATCCCGTTCACGGACGAAGAGCGCCGGATTGGCGTCCAAGTCAAAGACGGCCGACATGAAGTTGTCGCTGGATGCGCCCTCTTCAAGCCGTCGAATCAAATAGGCGATGGCAACGTCAAACTCGGACGGCTGCACGACCGGGGTGTACAGCAGCACCTGGCCGACCGTTTTCGCTACCACCGCTTGTTGAGCAGGCGCCATCCCGAGCAGCATTTCGATGTCGAGGTTGTCGGCGACCCCACGCTGATTGGCAAGGGTCCACATGAAGGCGATGTCGAACAGGTTGTGGCCGGCTGCACCGATCCGGATTGCTGTGACGTGCTCGGGCCGCAGCGCATACGACAACACCGCCTTGTACGAGGCGTCGGTCGCCTCTTTGCTGGGCCAAGTTGCCAGCGGCCAGTCCCGCGATTCGGCCTCGACGCGCTCCATGGGTAGGTTCGCTCCCTTAACCACCCGAACCTTGACCTGCGAGCCACCGTCAGCAATCCGGGCCGCCGCCCAGCGCTGAAGCCGCGTCATCGCACCCAGCGCATCGGGAAGGTAGGCCTGCAAAACGATGCCGCCGTGGTAATTCCGCAACTCCGGTTCGTCCAGAAGCCCGGTGAACACGGCGATCGTCAGATCGAGATCTTTGTATTCCTCCATGTCCAGGTTGATGAAGGTCGAGTTGGCGGCGGCAGCCAAAAACAGTGGGCGGAGCGCCTTCTTGGCGTCGGCGACGGCTTCGTCGAATGCCCACGGGTTGTGCGGCGGGACGGTGGCCGACACCTTGATGGACACGTAGTCGACGTCGTCGCGCTGGATCAGGCGCAGCGTCCCATCCAGACGTCGCTGTGCTTCTTCGTGTCCGAGCACGGCTTCACCGAGCAGGTTGATGTTCAGTCGGGTGGTGTCGTCGGTGCGGATCCGGGCGATGGCCCGTCCTAGCCGGGCCGGGGTGGCATCCACGAGCAGGTGGCCAACCATCGAACGCAGGACCGCACGAACAATGGGCACCACGATGGCGGGCATGATCGGGGCCATCACGCCACCCAGGCGCAGCAGCGCTCGCAACGGCGCCCCCAGGAAGGCCGGCGAGTGCGCGGATAGATCCCGCAGGTTCCGTGCGGCAACGTGTCGGTCCTCGGGACGAATCACGCCGTCGATGAACCCGACGGTGAAAGCCAGCCCGTCTTCGTCACGCAGCAGGCTGGCGAGCCGCTCGGCTGCGGAATCGGTGGGTTCGGCTTTGGCCTGCTCCAGCCAGCTTCGCACCTGGGCAATGGCCTTCTCGGCGATGGCGTCGAGGTCCTCTTCGAGGTTCGTGGGATGGTCATTGACGAGGGTCATGCTGGTCCTTCCGGTGGGAGTTCGGAAAACTTCCGTGGTGCTGTGGTCAGTTTGAAGCCCCAAAGTGCTCGACACAAGCGAGGATTTAAGATAGATATTCGTCGGGAACTTCGATCATTAGAGGGGGCGGGATGTTCGACCTTCATCGACTGCGGCTCTTACACGAGCTGGCCCTGCGTGGCACGCTGGCGGCCGTGGCCGAGGCGCTTGCTTACAGCCCATCAACGGTCTCTCAACAGCTAGCCCAGCTGGAAAAGGAGGCTGGCGTTCGGCTGCTGCAGCCCGACGGACGTCGCGTCCGGCTGACTGCTCATGGCCACGCTCTGGCCGCCCATGCGGCCCGCGCCCTGGAACTAGACGAGCATGCCCGCGCCGAACTTGCCTCGATCAAGTCCCAGCTGGCACCGATCCGGATCGCGGCTTTTCAAACTGCTGCCCGCAACCTCGTCCCTCGAGCCATCACCTTGCTCGCCGAGCGAGCTCCGGGCTTGCGGGTTGAGTTCGCCGAGCTCGCCCCCGAGGTCAGCCTCCTCGAACTCTCGGCCCGCGCTTTCGACGTAGCTATCGCCGAGCAGTATCCGGGCCACACACGCCAGCGCCAAGGCGGCATCGTTCACTCACTGATTGGAATGGACCCCCTTCAGCTGGTCGCCCCCGCAGACGCCGAAGTTCACCACCTAGCGGATCTCAAAGACCTGGCCTGGGTATTCGAGCCGCCGGGAACTGCAGCACGGCAGTGGACCGTTCAGCAATGTCGAGCAGCGGGATTCGAACCCGATGTGCGGTTTAGCGCCGCAGACCTCGGCTCTCAAGTCAGTCTGATCGCAGCCGGGCATGCCGCCGGAATGCTGCCCGACCTCGTTTGGGGCGCAGATGACGCCCAGCTTTCCTCGGTGCAACTGCTCCCTCTTCCCGGCGAGCCCGCTCGGGAAATCTTCGCCGCCTTCCGAAGCGCATCTGTCGGGGATGTGCGAATCACTCTGGTCCAGCAGGCCCTCGAAGACTCCCTGGCAGAACGGGCCGGCCTAGCGACCAGCTTCGATGAACCAGAACAGGTCAGTACTGCAAACGCCGAGGCTGAATCCGCACTCGCGACGGATCGGTAGGGTTCCACGCTCTCCGCAAGCCAAAGGTGTGACGGGCGCCGGGTTTGATCAACTCGACCAGCGCATCAACATCACCGTCGACACGTCCCAGCGCTTGCAGCACATCGAAGGAGAACCCACCAGCAACCCAGTCGGCATCGTCTGCCACCAACTCGAGAAGGTCAGCGAAATTGTCGTCCCCCGAAGCACCCCGGGGAAGATGGACCCGTCCGGCCTCATCGAAGACCGCCACCGTTTGTTCGGCCTGAACGATTTGCCACAGTGGTTCATGCCATCCATCGAAGCGTCCGGCGGACGCCCGGCGCAGACCCACACTTACTTGTGACGCGTACCACTGCACCGTACTCATCAGGGAGGGGAACACACCCAACAGCCGAAAGACGGCCTGGGGGTCCTCCAGCGGATTTTCGGTGCGGAAGACAATCTTGGCCGGACGCGCCGAAGGCAACTCATCCGACCCCACCCAGCCGGCGATGGCGGCATAGATCACCGCTTTTGCGGTGATGTGCTCCTCCACCGGAGTGCCCCAGTGGGCAGTCCAGTCGATTCGGTTGAACCGGCTGGACGGGCGAAGGTTCTCGACATCTGACCAGGCCAGTTGCGCATCGGTTTGGTCGACTTCGAGGAGTGGGCCTTCTTCGTCGGTGAAGTGCAAAGTCATCGTCTCAGACTGGATCACCAGGTGGGCGGGAAAGTCATACCAGTCAGCCCACGACATGCTCAGGTTCGGCCAGTGGCGAACAATCAGCGCAGCAACTTGCCATGCACGCGCAGCGATTGCTTCCTCAGGCTTCGATGTCTGCGCCATGCCTGGTTCACCACTCTCCTTCGCCAGGTCTCCAGGCTAGCTGGTCTATGAGGCGAAAAAGGGGCAGAGAGCGTCTATCCGCAGGCCCGTCATCGGTACCAGCGAAGCAAAGGCGGCACCCCACAAGGCATTTACCGGATCGGACTCAAGTTCAGAGTCTTTCCCATTTCACGGTGAGCACACCCGAACTCAGCCCACCAATGTCCCGCATCGCCGCACGGGAAAGATCGAGGCAGCGCCCCCCGGCGTAGGGTCCGCGGTCATTGATCCGCACCACGACCGTCTTCCCGGTGTGGGGGTTCGTCACTTTGACTTTCGACCCCAAGGGCAACGTCTTGTGTGCGGCGGTCAAGGCCTCAGGGTTGAAACGCTCCCCGGAGGCGGTCATCTGTGGCTCGTCATAGAAAGAGGCCCGACAGCTGTTCTTTGACGCCGGGGAAAGCGATGCGGAGGCCTTCGGCTTGGAGACCACCTTGGTTTTCTTCGGAGGAGTAACCGCCGAACTGGTGCCCTGCGTGGCCGGGGGTGTGGATGGCGTGGCCGCGACGACAGGTTTGAGTTGCGACTCGAGCGCCGCCGCATGCGTGGGAGCGGGGCTTGCCAGGCCAACGGCCTGCGCAGTGAGATCCACCCAGGCACCGCTGGTCACGACCACGGCAATCACGCCCGCACCGGTGAGCGCACCGCGCAAGCCCATCCAAGAGCGCGGGAGGGCACGCTTGGCGGCACGGCGATTCGGCGACTCCTCTAAGGTGTCACTTGCATCGTCAGACATCACCCGGCGCGGACGTGAACTCATACACCAATCCCTATCTGATAACTTCTCAGTTCCGCCTCAGGATAGTCTCAGGAAATGGAAATGCCAAGGCCCAGACTGATCGGTGCAACCAACGCGCAGTGAGCTTCCCCACTGTCGCGGGGCGAGCCTCAAGACCACACCACCCCACCCACTCGACCCCCCAAC
>CAYWIN010000058.1:0-10255 GCA_964458365.1 uncultured Propionibacteriaceae bacterium | reverse complement strand
CTGCGTCTGCAGATCACCAAGCCTCTTCCAGACCATCTGTCTGCTGTGCGGATCGAGGCCGGTCGTTTCGATATCGGTGGCGAGGGACTTCAGCCGACCAAGGGGCTCTTTCGGCTCCGGCTTCGGCACGCTGACGAACCGTTTCAGGGCGCCGTCAGGAAGACCCGCAATGACGTGGTTCCAAGAACCGCCAGAGAACCACATCAGGACATCAGATGGGTCTGATAGCGGAAGGCGAAGCCCTGCTGTGCCCGTCGGATGATGCCAAAGGCGTCGCGCAAGTGCTTTTTGTCCAGCGGGCTCAAATCGTCGGGGGACAACGCATTGTCCGGCGGGGTGTCCGCGACGGCCTGCCGGGACTGGTGTCGTAGGCGCAGGTAGGCGATCAACTCATAGGCGCTGGTCAGCTCGCTGAGAGTGTCCGGGCTGAGTTCGCCGGCCGCCGCCGTCGCTTTCAATCGCTCCAACGTGTTCACGGCAGGAATCCCATTAGCGAGTGCATGGACCCGGGCCAGCTCGACCACACAGTGCAAACCATTTTTCAGATCAAGGCTGGCCCGATGCCGTCCGCTGCGATCCAACACGAAACCCCGAAAGAAGCCGATGGGTGGCTGCCGTTCGACTGCCTGCGCGGCCAGGTGTCCGAGGAAGCGCGGAGAGTGCGGCGCCAGGGCGGTGATGACATTGCGCAGTCCTTCCGCGCGACTGTTCCCGCCATGGATAGAGCGGAAATCGAAAAAGATCTGCGCATGCAAGACCGCGTCGGCTTCGGGTTCGGTGATCCACTGGTGGAAATCAGAAGCCCAAGCGTGTGCGGTCTGCCGCCAGCGCGGATTAGTGGCCATCACCTCGCCCGGACAGCGCGGGTAGCCGCAAACTTCCATCCCGGAGGTCACAAACTCCGCCAGCTGGGCGAAGTACGCGTCGTCGGCCTGGGTGGCCGCATCATCCAGGATCAACACGTGGTCTTGGTCGCTGCTCAGCCCATGCTCGTATCGTCCCTGCGAACCTAACGCCAGCCATTCATAGGGGACCGGGGGTGGACCCAAAGCGGACTCGGCGAGCTGGAGGAGGCGGTGAATGGCGGAATCGGAGACGGCGGTGACGAGCCGGTGAATCTCGTCAGCGTCAGCGTCCTGTTCGACCAGCTGGGCTACTAAAAGCGGCAGGCGTCCGGTGACGCGTGCCAAGTCTGTGGGAGTGGATTGTTTGGCAATGTCGCCGACCAGGAACACCGGGTTGGCGGTTTCCAACCGCATAAGGTCGCCGGAAGAAACCAAGCCCAGTAACTCATCGCGATCCACCACGGGCAAGTGATGAACGTTCTTGCTCACCATTTCCAACATCGCCTCGACGGCCAGCGCATTGCTGGGAATCGTGATCGGATCAGTGGTCATGATCATCGAGACGGGGTTTTCGCGCGACACTTCGGCTGCAACCACTTTGCGGCGCAGATCGCGGTCGGTGAGAATGCCGACGGTGCGCCCGTTCTCAACGATGAGCAGCGCAGAAACCTCATGCTCGGTCATGATGCGGGCGGCCTGCCGAATGGTGATCTGTGGGCCGGCCGTAATCGGGTCGCGCTGCAGCAAGTCGGCGACGCGCGTCTTCAAGATGATGCGCCCGGAGGCATCGCCCACCATTTCGGCGACTGCTCGCTGCATCACGTCAAGTTTGGCGCTATCAAAAAAGGCCGCTAGGTCGGGATGGTCTGCCAGTAGACGGTTGAAGAGCTCGGAGGCCATCACCAGGACCAGTGAGTCTTCAATCGCGACAATTCGATATTGCGACCGCACCCGATTGCGAGCACTGGAGGTGCCGAAACTCGTTCCGGGGTCCGCGCGTTCCACCAGGTCGGTGCCGTTGCGGTAGATGTCGACGGCGCCTGATCGAAGAATGAAGACCGAGTTATTGGCCGCTCCCAGCTCCACGATTGTGGTGCCGCGGCGGAAATAGCGCAGATGGAGTTGCGCGGGCAGCTCGTCCAGCACCTTTTCCGGCAAGGCGCTATACGGCGGGTGACTGCTCAGGAAGTCACGGATCTCGCGAAGCTCGACGTCCATTGCCCGAGTCTGGCAGTTTCCGATCACGCTGGCTAGGCCAATCCCGAGGCGTTGCGGCGACGAACCCGGCATCGCCGCGCCCAGCAGACCATGTGCGGAATGTTCATCTCGATGGCGTCGGCCCGCCGAATTTGGGCCCTTTACGCAATCGAGGTGAACATTTTGTGCGCGATGGGTGTGCGAAGTTGCTTGGGTCGATTTCTTTCGCACACCGATTTCCCTCGCGCATCGGCATCGCTGACTAGCCTGACGCTATGGCGAAAACAAGGAAGTTTGACGTTGAGGGCGAAGTCAACCCGGTATTCAGTCGGAAAGCGGCCGAGTCACGCCCCGAACATAAGCTGGCTGATCACGGGACCCTGCCTGAAACTGCCTATCAGGTCATTCACGACGAGGTGATGCTTGACGGCAACGCCCGGCTGAACTTGGCCACCTTCGTCGGCACCTGGATGGAGCCCACCGCTCAGCGCCTGTATGCCGAAACGGTCGACAAGAACCTGGTGGACAAAGACGAGTATCCGGCCACGGCGGCAGTGGAAGAGCGCTGCTGGAAGATCTTGGCCAACCTCTGGCATGCCCCGTCGCTGGGTCATGCGCTAGGCACCTCGACGGTCGGATCATCGGAGGCCGCCATGTTGGCCGGACTCGCACTAAAGCGACGCTGGCAGCAGGCGCGAAAGGCCGCGGGCAAGCCCATTGACCAACCGAACCTGGTGATGAGTTCTGCCGTCCAAGTGTGTTGGGAGAAGTTCGCCAACTACTTCGAAGTCGAACCGCGCTATGTGCCCATCACCGAAGACCACATGGTTTTGGACGGTCACGACCTGGACAAATACGTCGATGAGAACACCATCGGCGTGGTGGCCATCATGGGTGTCACCTACACCGGAAGCTATGAACCGGTTGCACAGATTAGCGAAGCGCTGGACTGCATCCAGGACGCCACCGGTGTCGATGTGCCGATCCACATTGATGCGGCCTCGGGCGGTTTTGTGGCTCCCTTCCTTCAACCTGACCTTGTCTGGGACTTCCGGCTCGACCGGGTGGTCTCAATCAATGCCAGCGGCCACAAATATGGGCTGGTGTATCCCGGAGTTGGCTGGGTTGTGTGGCGTCACGTTGACGCGGTTCCGGAGGAAATGATCTTCCGGGTGGCCTACCTGGGGGGCGAAATGCCCACCCTGGCATTGAATTTCTCTCGGCCCGGCGCGCAGGTTTTGCTGCAGTACTACAACTTCTTGCGCTTGGGCCGTGAGGGTTTCACCAAGGTGCAGCAGAGTAGCCAGGACGTGGCGAAGTACCTGTCGAAGGGGATTGCGTCGATGGAGGCCTTTGAGCTTCTCAGCGATGGCGGCGATATTCCCGTCTTCGCGTGGCGACTGCGTCCGGGTTATACCGAGCTGTGGGACCTCCACGACCTGTCTGCCCAACTGGCCCAACGCGGCTGGATGGTGCCGGCTTACCCGCTCCCGGACAACTTGACCGAGCAGACGGTGCAGCGGATCGTCGTTCGTGAGGGGCTGTCGCGGAATCTGGCCGATCGCTTGATGCGTTCGATTCGTGAATCCGTGCATTACCTGAACGGTCTGAGCAGCCCCATGCCGAAGGAAGGCCGTCGAGGGTCTGCGTTCCACCACTGATTCGGTGGACTCGGGGCCCTGTCTGGGCGCAGTTTGCTCACCCAGGGGTGAGGTGTCGGCTGGACAGCTGGTGAAACACATCGTCCGAGGTGGGATTAACGCGTGGCTGGTTGATGTTTGCTCAAGACGGTGCGCCTTGAGCCGTGACCAGAGGACGAGTCAGCGGAATCCAGGGCCAACAAGAGCAAAGTGAGTCGAATGAACACCTCAGATAACCCGGTGCCGTCCAACAGCACCATCGCCACACAGTTGAATCACCGCACGATCCGAGCTTTTTCTGATCGAGTGGTGGACGAGGCGACCATCGAGACCCTGATGGACGTGGTCGCCGCGGCCCCAACCAGCAGTTTTTACCAGCAGCGCACGGTCATTCGGGTGGTGGATCCGTCGGTGCGTCAGGCCATCGCCGAGGCGTCGGGACAACCGTATGTGGGTGGTGATCGTGGCGAGCTCTTCATCTTCGTGGTTGATTTGTGGCGCAATGCGCAGATCCGCGAGGAGGCTGGGCTCGACAACCGGGTGCTGGAATCGACGGGGCTGTTCCTGCAAGGGGTGGAGGACGTGCTGATCGGGGCGCAGAATCTGGTCGTTGCTTCGGAGAGTTTGGGCTTGGGCGCGGTCTATCTGGGCAGTATCGGTGGAGATCCGCAGAAGGTGATTGACGCGCTTCACCTGCCGCGACGAACCTTCCCGCTGTTGGGTGTCTTGGTGGGTCATCCGGCGCAAGATCCGGCGGTCAAGCCGCGGCTTCCCAAGTCGATCACGGTGGCGGTGGACGCCTATCCGATGTTGGCGCAAGCTCATGAAGCGCTGGCCGAGTACGACCAGGTTTTGAAGACGTACTACGACCTGCGGGACACCTCACGTCCGGTGGACACCTTCACCCGACAGATTGAGGTCAAACCCGGCGGTGGTAAGGCCGAACAAGCTCCCACTCGAGCCGTGCTGGATGCGCAACGCTTGGCGCTCTACTGATGGTTTCTGCCTGTCGGTGATGGGCGCGATGCTGTGTGAGGAGCAGCGATGTTGGTTCAGTGTCGAGCGAAGAACTTTCCAATGGTGTCGGTGGCGTTAAGTGCGGGTGAGGGCTGGTCGGCGCCGGGGTAACCGGGGCTGGTGGATCCTGGCCATTGATGTCCGGCACCGGCGATCATGATCGACTCGACGTCGCGGTCTTTGGGGCAGGTCGCCGTTGTTGTGGTGACCTTGCCGGACGTCGTGGTGCGGCTTGCTGCGCAGTGGTCGCGGGTGCGCCATTGGTCCATCACAGTTTTCAGGGGTGGGCCATCGATGTGCCCGGGCCCATTGCCCGGCTTTCCATCTGGTCGGACCTTTGTGTCGGCTGCGCCGTGGATTTCCAACAATGAAGTCGGGGGTGCCTGGGTGCAGGGGACGAGCTGAGTTCCGGCCACGGGAGCGATGGCGGAAAAGAGGCTGGTCTCGCAGGCCAGTCGGAAGCTGAGCATGGCTCCGTTGGACATGCCGGTGGCGTATCGCCGGGCCGGATCGACATCAACCAGGGTTGCGGTCTGCTCCAGGACGCTGGTGATGAACGCGACGTCGTCGATGTTCTTTTGGGCCGGCACCCCGCAGCAGCCTCCGCCGGCATTCCAGGTGTGGCCGAGTCCGTCGGGGTAGACCACGATGAAACCTTGCTTTTCGGCTTGGACGTCCCAACCGTAGGAGCGCTCGGCTTGGCGGGCGCTGCCCAGACCGCCGTGAAGCACCACCACCACCGGATATCCCGCCGTCGGTGGACGGGCCGCGGGCCGGTAGGTGATGAAGCTGCGTTCGTGACCTCCGACGTTCATCGTGTGTGTGCTGGCACCGGGCTGGAGCGCTTCGGTGCGGCCGGGTGTGGCGGGCGGGTTGTCCGTGGGTTCTGAGCGCGCGCTTGCGCAGCCGGTCATGGTGAGTGCAAGGCAAAGGCCGAGGAGGGGCACCCACTTGAGAGCCTTGTGCATGGCCGGAACCTTAGTAGTTGATCGTCATTGGTCGGATCAGACCAGGGGAGGCATTCAGCGCAACCTCAGTCAGTTGCTCGGCCGGGGTTCGCTCGGGAAGAGAACGGCGCGTTCGGGCCGGTCTGCGTTCAGCGGGTGGCCGATGACACGAGCGGCAGAAAGAACCGGCGGGTGAGTGGTGCCAGGGGTAGCGTGACGGCGTCCTCGACGCTCGCCCAGCGGGCTTCCTCGATCTCGGCGGCCTCGGCTGCCGATGCGGCTTCGGCATCGGTGAGTATCACTCGAAAGGCGTGGCCCTGGACGCGGTGGCCGGGCTCGTTTGCGGCGTCGTCTTCGAACGTGCCCAAGGTTTCGAAACGCTCGGCTTGAAGGCGAAGGCCTAGTTCTTCGTCCAATTCACGAGCGATGGTCTGAACGGGGGTCTCGCCCGCCTCGGGCTTGCCACCGGGCTGCAAGAAGGCCGCGGTGCCCCGTTTGCGGACCAGGAGCATTCGTCCGGCGGTGTCGAGGATGAGTGCTGCGCAGATCTGGATGGTGGGCACCTCAGGAGTGTAGGGGTCTGTGGAGAGATGCAGCACAACCACTAGATAGCGCTACTATGTACTGGTAGATAGTGACGCTAAATAGCTGGGGGTGTCGTGGGAAATCAGCGAACAGAAATGCTGAAGGGCACATTAGAAGGCATTGTCTTGGCCCTCCTGGAGCGGCAGCCCTCCTACGGCTACGAAATCACCGCAGAACTTCGCGCCCGGGGCTTTGCCGAGATCGTCGAAGGCACGGTGTATGCCCTTCTCGTTCGGATAGAGCGCAAAAGCCTCGTGGACGTCACCTCGGAGCCTTCAGCGCAAGGTCCGCCGCGCAAGGTCTATTCGCTCAACGCCCGCGGACGCACCGAACTGGCCGAGTTCTGGCACAGCTGGGAGTTTCTGGCCTCTCAGCTGGCGCAACTTCAGCAGGAAGGAAATTGACGTGCAGATCGCCAAGTTTGCCGAGAAGGTCGTCGGTGACAAGCGCCGCTGGCGCGAATACAAGGCGCGAGTTCAGCGACTCCCCGCCCCCTATCGAGATGCCGTCGGTGCCATTGAGCGGTACCTGATGTACTTCGGTCCCACAGATTCGGACAGCGCATCGAGCATGTACGAGGACCTGATCTACCTCTTTGAGCAAGCCAGCGCCGACGCCATCCCCATTCGCGAGATCGTGGGTGAGGATCCGGTGAGCTTCGTGACCGAGTTCGTCAGCAACTACGACCAAGGTGGTTGGGTGAGTCGGGAACGGGGTCGACTGGTGGCTGCCATCGACCGTGCGGCAGCTGAAGAGCAGGTCGAGTCGGAATCCGCAGAGTAGGCCCCTATTTCATCAGGTGGTTAGTTCCGGCACCGGTGGGCGAATCGGCTGAGAATGGGTTTTCGCAACCGATCGAAGGAGCGGCCGTCCTCATCATGCAGAAATCGATCCGGGCCTGGTTGGCCCGCCACCGGGTATCCGCGCTGGGTGGAGGTGCTGCACTTGAGTTGGTCAGGGCGTTTTTTCGGCTCGGCGAATGGGTAGCTCCGCATCTGGTGGGCCGCGCAGGACAGGCGATCTGGTTTCGAGTTCCGCCTGCCCCTCCCCGACATCGCCGCGATCGTGGGACTCCTGTGGGCGAAACGGTGCCGGTGTCCATCAAGGGTCGCGAACTGAAGGTGCACAGCTGGGGCCAAGGTCCGACGATTTTGCTGGTTCACGGATGGTCGGGCTGGTGGCAACAGATGAGTGTCTATGTCGAACCCCTGGTGGCCGCCGGCTTTCGAGTAGTGGCCTGGGACGCACCCTCTCATGGAGAGTCGGCACCGGGACGATACGGGCGGCACTACTCGTCCATCGCCGATCTCGTGGACGCTGTTGAGGCCGTGACGAAAGCGGTGGGGGACGTTGAAGGCATCGTGGCTCACTCCGCAGGAGCGATGGCCGCTGGAGTCGCGATTGCTGCCGGACAGGTGCATCCCCACCGAGTGGTCTTTGTCTCCCCTTCGGTGTGTGGCGAGGATCACATCTCCTACCTGACTGCCCGACTGGCCTGGGGGCCCCGCACGGCGCGCCACGTCCAGCGCGTCGCTGACCGGAAGCACGGCATTCGCATGGCCGACTACAACGTTCCCCAGTTGATAGCCGATTCGTCTCAAGACATTCCCCGCGCCCTGTTCATCTTCGATGAGGATGATCAGGAGGTGCCCACCGATTCTGCGGCACGTTTGGCGCTCGGCTGGCCCGGTGCCACCGTCACCTCAACCCACGGGTATGACCATTTTCGGGTCCTGTGGGCGCCGGAAACTATTCAGCGGGGTGTCGATTTCCTGAGCGAAGTGGCTGTGCACGAACCAGCTTTAGTGGATTAGCGTCGACCGCACGAACCCTGTGTAGGTCGCTTCGCCACCTCCAATCTATAGCCCGATGGGGGGCTTGCCGCAAGGGCCCCATCGGGGCGCACACTTGAGGCCGTTCGGTTGCAACATCCCTTGTCAGTTACGAACGCAAATGCCCCCTTTTGCGAGGAGAAATGCGGTGACCCACCCGTCGATGTTTGCCCTCCCAGCTCAGCGTGCCGCCAAGGCCGCGCCACCCCTGATCGAACGCGATGAGCAGCATTTGACTGACGTCGCGGCCGCGATCAATGCTCAACAGTCCGAGGTGGAAGCGCAGCTCGCGCAGCTGCGCCGCGCCCCAGGAGGGCGAGGCCGAGGAGCGATGGACCGTGACCTCGAAATACACCGCCTTTCAGGACGGCTGAGCGTGCTGCAACGTATGGGCACCGACCTGTGTTTGGGGCGCATTGTCGGCCCGGACTCCGCCCCGCTCTACATCGGGCGAATAGGGGTGCTGGACTCGGCCGGCAACACGCTCATGGTCGATTGGCGTACCCCGGCGGCGGAGCCATTCTTTGCGGCAACCCCAGCGCGCCCTATGGGGGTGGTGAGTCGTCGGCGATACCGCTGGAGTGCCGGGCAGATCGTCGACTATTGGGATGAGGTCTTTGCTGAAACCAATACCGATCCGGTGGTCCTCGATGAGGATTCTGCGCTGATTGCCAGCTTGAAAAGTCACCGATCCTCACGCATGCGTGACGTTTTGGCCACCATTCAGGCCGACCAAGACGCAATCATTCGGGCCGATTCCGCCGGAGCGTTGATTGTCGATGGCGGGCCCGGTACGGGGAAGACGGTGGTCGCATTACACCGGGCGGCATATTTGTTGTACGCCGATGCGCGGCTGGCTGGTGCGCATGGCGGCCTGCTTTTCGTCGGGCCGAATCGGCATTACTTGCGGTACGTCGCCGACGTTTTGCCTGGCCTGGGGGAGGACAGCGTATTGAGCTGCACAATCGCTGATCTCGTGCCTGAAGGCGCGGCCGCTCAACCAGAGAAGGTGCCCCAGGTTGCGCGGCTGAAAGCGTCTGGCCGTCTGATGGAGGCGGTCGACCCGGCCGTGGGTCTGTATGAAGAGGTGCCAACCGCGGTCATCGTGATCGAAACGCCGTGGGTGGATATTCGCCTCACCGCAGCCGATTGGGTTGAGGCGCGCGAAAGCATCGAGGAAGTCACGCCTCACAACGAAGCCCGCGACGAAATCTGGGAGGCCTTGCTCGAGATTGCGGTCGAGATTGGCATGAATCAGCACGACTCCTCAGACATCGACCCCGAGGATCTGCGGAGCTTTCTGGCCAGTTGTGAACCACTGCGGGAGACCTTTCAGCGTTTCTGGCCGATTCTGGACCCGCCGGATCTGGTGGGGGATCTGTGGGCGGTACCCGCCTATCTCAAAAGGTGTGCACCCTGGCTCAGCGAGGAAGACCGGCGTTTGCTTCGGCGTGACGAAGGCTCGCCGTGGACCGTGGCCGATTTGCCCCTGTTGGATGCAATGAGAGCTCGGCTGGGTGACCCCAAGGCCTCGATGCGACGCAGGCAGCGGCGCGCCATCCTCACCGAAGATCGCGGCTATATGGATGATGTAGTGCAGGTCCTTCTCGAATTTGATGATGACCCAGAAAGCCCGATGGCCCTGCTGAATCGGGAAAGCCTGCGGCAGGACCTGCTGCACGATGATGCCCTTCCCGCACAGGACCGAGACCCGCTGGACGGCCCGTTCGCGCACGTCATTGTGGACGAGGCCCAGGAGCTCACCGACGCGGAATGGCAGATGCTGATTCGTCGGTGCCCGTCGCGCAGCTTCACCATCGTGGGCGACCGTGCCCAGGCCCGCGATGGGTTCGAGGAGTCCTGGCAGGCCCGGATGGCCCGACTGGGTTTTGATCGGGTTCGGCGCTGTGCGCTCAGCGTCAACTATCGAACTCCGCAGGAGATCATGGCCGCCGCGGTTCCGGTGATCACCCAAGCGTTGCCTGACGCAAACGTGCCCGCTTCGATTCGTTCTGGCGGAGAACCGGTTCGCTACGGGTCTAGCGAAGACCTCGCGGCGGTGCTGGACCAATGGTGTGCACGGAACTCTGATGGGGTGGCGTGCGTGATTGGGGACGACCAGTTCGTCCCCACTGATCGGGTGCAGTCATTGACGCCGGTGGAGGCGAAAGGGTTGGAGTTCGACCTGGTCG
>CAYWIN010000057.1:0-10276 GCA_964458365.1 uncultured Propionibacteriaceae bacterium | reverse complement strand
GCGATATACAGCACGGCGACGACGACGCCGGCATCCAGCCGCGAAAGCACTGTCGCTGCTGCCAGCGCGCCAAACAACCAGTACGGCGTCCACCTGAGGTCTGTGGAGGCCAGCCCATCGGTGCGTACCCACAGTTCGCCGATCAGGGTGAGGAACAGCACGACGAGCCCGGTCTCCATTCCACTGACGGAAATGCCGGTGCCGAGTGCGGCAAGGAAAAACAGGGAGATGAGTGCCGCGACCACAAAGGCAGGACCTTGTGTCCCGACACGTTGGCGGATCCGATCCATGCTGGCTGCGGTGGCGACAACCAAGGCGCACTGGACGACGACGACGGTGATCAGCGCGGCGCGGCCGCTGGTGATGCTGAACAGCAACCAGGTGACGAGCATCCATAGCGGGTGGTAGCCGTTGGTGGGATCAACACCACCGAAGGTGGAGCCCATCCCCGCAGCAAGGTGTTTCGCGACGCCAAAGTAGTAGAAGGCATCGTCCATGAAGATGTTGTCCAATGCGGACGGTTGCAGCGCTGTGGCGGTGATCATCCGGACCAGCCCGATCGTGCCAGCAACGGCGGTGATCGGATACCGCCGCAGTGCCGCTGGAATGGTGCGCGGGCGCGCAGGCGCAACGGTTTGCGAAGTCATCGTTGTTTCCCCCTGGACTGCGGTCATTGCGGGACCGAAGTCGTTGCGTCAGAAAATAGCAGAGCAATGCTTCACCGGCATCAGGGATTTCTCAGGGCTGAGCAGGGGCGGAGCTGAGTTAGACTGGCACTCAGCCATTGAGAGTGCCAGGAATAGTGGGAGGGGTGGCCATGCTCGACGATCGCAAGCTGACAATTCTGCGGGCCATCGTCACCGACTATGTGGCTATGAGAGAGCCGGTGGGTTCTCGAGCCTTGGTGGAGCGCTATGCCCTGGAGGTGTCGCCAGCCACCGTCCGCAATGACATGGCCGTGTTGGAAGAAGAGGGGTACATCACCCAGCCCCACACCAGTGCGGGCCGTATCCCCACCGACAAGGGCTATCGGCTCTTTGTTGACCGTCTCGGCACGGTGAAGCCACTGTCGAGTCCGGAACGACGAGCGATTCAGATTTTCATGGATGGCGCGGTCGACATTGATGACCTGGTGGCTCGCACCGTGCGGACTTTGGCCAAACTGACTCGTCAGGTGGCCATCGTTCAATACCCGGTGCTGAGTGGTTCCACCCTTCGACATGTGGAGCTCGTCGATCTGGGCGCAGGGCGCGGTCTGCTGATCGCGGTCAACTCTTCGGGCCAGGTTGATCAACACTCGGTCGACGTGAGCGGGGTCAGCTCCGAGCAGATCGCGGATCTTCGCGGGAGGCTGAACGCGTCATTGATCGGTTTGAGCCCAAACGCGGTTTGTGATCGCCTGGACAATCTCGTCGCCGAACTACCTGTCGAGCTTCGTCCGCTGGCGCAGGCGGTATGCCCGGCGCTCGCCGAACTACACACCGATGTGCCCACCACTCGGGTTGTGGTGGGCGGCGTGCCGAACTTGGCCCGATTCTCTGACCAATACGACACGGCTGTCCGCCCGGTCCTCGAGGCCCTGGAGGAACAAGTCGTGCTCCTGAAGCTGTTGGGTGAAGTGGCAGACGCGGGCGAAGTCAACGTCCGAATCGGTCAAGAGAACTCCTACGAACCGTTGCGCACGACGTCCGTTGTGGCCAGCGGGTACGGTGTCGGTCCAGGTGTGCAGGCCAACTTGGGGATTGTTGGTCCGACCCGGATGGACTACCCATCAACGATGGCTGCGGTGCGGGCGGTCGCTCGCTACATCAGCCGCTATTTTGCTGAAGGATGATGCGTGAGCACTGACTACTACACCGTTCTTGGAGTGCCGCGGGACGCTTCGGCCGAACAGATCAAGAAGGCCTACCGCAAGCTGGCGATGAAGTATCACCCGGACGTGGCTGACACCCCTGATGCGGCGGAACGCTTCAAAGAGATCGGCGAGGCTTACGAGGTTCTCCATGATCCGAACAAGCGGGCCATGTACGACCGCGGCGGCAACCCGATGGGTGGCGGCCAGGGCTTTGGTGGTGCTCAGGGCTTCAGCGGTGGAGGTTTCGACTTCACGAACTTGGTTGATGCGATGTTTGGGGCTCAAGCTCCACGTGGCCCGCGATCGCGGGTGCAACGCGGACGTGATTCGCTGTTGCGGGTCAACCTCACTTTGGCTGAGGCGGCCTTTGGTATCACCAAGACCATCAAGGTTGATACTGCGGTGATCTGCCCGAAGTGCTCCGGTAGTGGCGCGAACGCCGGGAGTGCCCCGGTGCCGTGCGGAACTTGCCATGGTTCAGGCGAGGTGACCGCCGTACAGCGTTCCTTCTTGGGCGAGATTCGGACGAGCCAGCCGTGTCCGACCTGTCGCGGCTACGGGACCACCATCCCCGATCCGTGCGGTGAGTGTGCGGGCGAGGGTCGTGTGCGTACCCACCGAAGCATGAATGTGAAGATTCCGGCCGGAGTCGATTCGGGCAATCGCGTTCATCTCGCTCACCAAGGCGAGGTGGGCCCCGGTGGTGGCCCTGCCGGCGACCTTTTTGTGGAGTTGAAGGTGCTCAGCCATGAGGTCTTCCGCCGTAACAACGACGATCTCGAAATGGTCGTCCACATTCCGATGACCGCTGCAGCGTTGGGTACCACGATCACGTTGAGCACTCTGGAAGCCGAACGGGACGATCTCGATCCAGAAGACGGTCAGGTGGAAGTGAACGTACCTGCCGGTACCCAGTCCCACACCCGGATTGCGGTTCCTGGCCGGGGCATGCCTCATCTGCGCGGGGGCGGACGCGGAAGCTTGGGCATCACATTGCTCGTAGACACTCCCAACAAGCTCGACGCTGAGCAGCGAGATCTGCTTGTGCAGCTGGCCGCCTCGCGCAACGAGTCCACGCCGAAAGCTTCGGTGGCCAAGCAAGGTAAGGGAATGTTCGGTTGGTTAAAGGAGGCCTTCTCGTGACCGAGCCGATGTTCCTGGCCCCCTTGGACGATCCCGAGGTCGGGAAAGTGGTGATCCTGGCCGGTCAGGAGGGCCACCATGCGTCCGCGGTGCGACGGATCAAGCGCGGTGAAACCATCTTGGTCAGCGATGGTGCGGGGACGGCCGTGCGTGGCCCGGTTGTCGACACCGAGAAGGGCAGTTTGTCGGTCGAAATCGTTGAAGTGATGCGCACTCGTCCTGGGCCGGTGCGTTACGTGGCCGTTCAGGCGTTGCCGAAGGGCGACCGGGCCGAACTGGCGGTGGAGATGCTCACTGAGTTGGGCATCGACGAGATCGTGCCGTGGCAGGCTGAACGTTCCGTGGTTCGCTGGGCGCCTGAGCGTGCCGAGCGCGGCTTGACTCGCTGGCGGGCGGCGGCGCGCGAAGCCACAAAGCAGTGTCGGCGCTATCGGGTCCCCACGGTCGCCATGCCCATGACGACCGCCGAGTTGGCTTTGCGGATTCAGCAGACTGCGTTGACTGTGGTGCTTCATGAAGCTGCAGAGCGCCCGCTTGCGGGGCTGACTTTGCCGACGTCGGGAGAAATCATGTTCATTGTGGGGCCCGAAGGTGGCCTTTCTCCCGACGAATTGGATGTCTTCACCGCTGCAGGCGGTCAAACAGCCCTGATCGCCGACGCTGTGCTGCGGACTTCCACTGCCGGCGTGGTCGCGTTGGCTCAACTGCACGCTCTCGCGCGTCGTGCCTGATTTTGGGTTCACCCCGGGTCGGGTTCTCGATAACGGTCTGGGACGCACAGGGACGATTCACACTCCGCACGGCGACATTCGTACGCCGGCGTTTGTGGCGGTAGGCACGAAAGCCACGGTCAAGGCGGTGCTGCCCGAAGCCGTGCAAGAGCTGGGTGCGCAGGCTGTGCTCGCGAACGCCTACCACCTCTACTTGCAGCCTGGCTCCGACCTTGTGGACGCCGCCGGGGGGCTCGGCGCATTCATGAACTGGCCCGGGCCGACCTTCACCGATTCTGGTGGTTTTCAGGTAATGAGTCTGGGGGTCGGCTTCAAGAAAGTCTTGGCGATGGACGCGGCAGGCTTGGCCAACGATGAAGTGATCGCCCCCGGCAAGAATCGGTTGGCCCACGTTGACGACGAAGGGGTCACCTTCACCTCTCACCTGAACGGCGACCGGCATCGTTTCACGCCCGAAGTTTCGATGCAGATTCAACATCAGCTGGGCGCCGACATCATGTTCGCCTTCGACGAATGCACGACGCTGCTGAACACCCGTGGCTACCAGGAGCGGTCCGTGCAGCGGACCCACGAATGGGCTGAGCGTTGCCTGGTCGAACATGCTCGGTTGACCCGCGAACGGGCAGATAAGCCGTATCAAGCGCTGTTTGGAGTGGTTCAAGGCGCCCAATATGAGGACTTGCGTCGTCAGGCGGCTCGCGCGCTGGCAGCGTTGGACGGCGACGGCTACCGTTTCGACGGGTTCGGCATCGGTGGGGCCTTGGAAAAGGAGAACCTTGGCACCATCGTCGGCTGGGTTAACGAAGAACTTCCCTTTGACAAGCCGAGACACCTGCTGGGCATTTCGGAACCCGATGACTTCTTCGCTGCCATTGCCTCCGGTGCGGACACCTTCGACTGTGTGATGCCGTCCCGGGTGGCCCGCAATGCGGCGATCTACACCGCCGACGGACGTTACAACGTGACGACTGCGGCGAACCGCCGAGACTTCCGCCCGCTGGAGGATGGTTGCGACTGTTACACCTGCACGCACTACTCGCGGGCGTACCTGCATCATCTGTTCAAGGCCAAAGAGATGCTGTCGTCGACCTTGGCCACGATCCACAATGAGCGCTTCACCGTTCGCCTCGTGGACAACATTCGGGCCAGTATCGAAGATGGCCGGTTCTCGGAGTATCGCGATGACTTCTTGGGCCGCTTTTATGCCAAAGCTTGATGACCTTCGCGGCGCTTCACCCAGGCAATCACCCGATAGGTCACCGGAAGCAGCAGGACTTCAACGCTGACTTTGTAGAGCCAGCCGACCGCAATGTAGTTCGCTAGAGCGGGCCAACTGATTGAGTCGCCGCCGAAAACAGCCCCGAGCGGGCCAAAGGCGATCATGCAGAACACCATGGTGTCGGCGAACTCGCCGACCAAGGTGGAGCCAATGAGTCGAACCCACAGCCGTTGTTCGCCCCAGCGTTCCTTGATCTTGACCAAGACCACAGCGTTGAGAAGCTGTCCGGCGAGATAACCCAGCAAGCTGGCCACGACGATGCGCGGGACGAACCCCAGCACAGCATGCCAGGCGTCTTGGTTCGGCCAATCAGCGGCGGGCGGAGCTGCGTCCACGAGCAGGAACGTCATCGACATCAGCGCCGCCAACACGAACCCGGTGATGATCGCGCGATTGGCGCGCCGCAGCCCGTACACCTCGGCCAAGATGTCGCCAAGGATGTAGGTCAGGGGAAAGAGAATCGCCCCGCCGTCGGTGATGATGGGCAGCAATTGCACCCCGCCGACATCGACCTGGGGTCCGAAAGCGATCAGCTTGGTCGCCCCGATATTGGAGATCAACAGCAGGCCCACGAAGGTGGCCAAGACCACGTCGTAGCTCGAGCGGTGTTCACGCCCGGCGGAGTCTGTGGTGGAATCTGGCACGAGAGCGGATTTTAGTCCCAACTACGCCAAATAGCTTGTGCGCCTGCGGATTTCTTGGCTGTCTTTTCCTTGGTGTGCGGCGCCAATGACTCTTCCCTCAGTGGGTGCTCCCGTTGGGCTTAAAGGCGTGGCACGCTAGAGGTATGAGCGAGTATGTGACAGAAAGCGTGCCGGAGGAATCCGAGCAGCTCGACCAGATGCAGGCCGATGAAACTTTGGTCGACCGGGGCGTGGACGACGTACTTGATGAGGGCTATGTGAGCGCAGACTCGTGGTCGCCCGCACAGGGTTTCGGCAACACGGCAGCGGAGATGCGCGCCGGCGAAACGCTGGACATGCGGGTGGCTCAAGACCAGCCTGCACCCCAGGTCATCGAAGGTGCCTGGAATCCCGATCCGACGGAATCGCGGGAGGTCGGCAATCGACGCGCTGGCCGTCTTGTTGATGCGAACAACGGACTAGGTGGCAAAGACGTTGAGGCTGAGAGCATCGGCCATGACGTGGGGATTGACGGTGGTGCGGCTACCGCTGAGGAGGCTGCCGTCCACATCATCGATGACACCGACGACTTCGACGATGAGTGAACCCCGCAATCTGGACGAGATCCTCTATCCGCCCGTCCAGCCCTACACCCATGGCCGGCTGGATGTCGGAGACGGCCAGGTGTTGTATTGGGAAGAATCTGGCAACCCAGACGGCAAGCCAGCGTTGTTCGTCCACGGCGGACCCGGCGGCGGTCTCGTGCCCAACTATCGACGCTATTTCGACCCCAGGCGTTACCGCTTGGTGCTCTTCGATCAGCGCGGATGCGGGCACAGCTTGCCGCACGCCAGCGAGGCCCAGCCGGATCTGAGCGCGAACACGACCTGGCATCTGGTTGCCGACATGGAGAAGTTGCGCGAGCATCGAGGGATTGATCGGTGGCAGGTTTTCGGCGGTTCGTGGGGCAGTGCCCTGTCGCTGGCTTATGCCGAAGCCCATCCCGAGCGGGTCACAGAGCTGATCCTGCGTGGGGTGTTTACACTGCGGCGCAGTGAACTGGATTGGTACTACAACGGGGGAGCGGCCAATCTGGCACCGGAGTGGTGGCGGAGTTTCTGCGCGCCGCTGCCGACGGGTTTCGATGGGGATCGCATTGCCAAGTATCACGAGCTGCTTTTCGATCCCGATCCGGCGATTCATGGTCCGGCTGGGGTGGCCTGGTCGACATGGGAAGCGGCAACCTCGCACCTGGAGTTCTCTGCCGAAAGCGTGGAAGCGTTCGCTGATCCCGAGTATGCGCTGGCCTTTGCCCGGATCGAAAACCACTACTTCGTGAACGCGGGGTGGTTGGAGGAAGGGCAACTGATTGCGCAGGCTGACCGGCTGCAGGGGATTCCCGGCGTGATCGTTCAAGGAAGCTATGACCTGCCGTGTCCGGTGGTGACGGCTGACGACCTGCATCGTGCTTGGCCGCAGGCCGACTATCGGGTGGTGTTGGCGGGGCATTCGATTTCTGAGCCGGCGATTGCTGCCGAACTTGTTGCTGCGACAGACCGGTTTGCCGATCAGTAATCGCGCGACTGGCCAGACCCGACTGCCGGGGTCAGGATTAGGATGAGGTGCTTTCAATCCAGGAGGATCCGCTGAACCAGCCCGCCGATGCGACCGCCGAGCGGCGCGTCACTATCCCCGTCTCCATCAACATGGTCTCTGTCTTGGGCCCTCGCGACGAATACCTGCGCATTCTGGAGCGTGAGCTTGCCGCTGAGATCCATGTGCGCGGCAACGAGGTCACGTTCACCGGTAGCCCAACCGATGTGACGGCGGCTGCAGATGTCCTGACCGAGTTGATCACGATTGTGCGTACCGGGCAGGGCCTGGGCGCAGACACCGTCGAACGGGTGTTGGGGATGTCAACGGATGCCGAAGTCAGCGCGTCAGAAGTGTTGACCGCAAACATACTTTCTCACCGGGGCAAGACGATTCGTCCCAAGACACTGAACCAGAAGCGTTATGTGGACGCTATCGACGCGCACACAGTGGTTTTCGGGATCGGCCCGGCGGGTACCGGCAAAACCTATCTTGCGGTGGCGAAGGCGGTGCAGGCTCTGCAGGCCAAGGCGGTGAACCGCATCATCTTGACGCGGCCTGCGATTGAAGCCGGAGAACGGCTGGGATTCCTGCCCGGCACACTGAATGACAAAATCGACCCTTACCTTCGACCGCTCTATGACGCCTTGCACGACATGCTGGATCCGGACTCGGTTCCCAAGTTGCTTACCTCGGGAACGATTGAAGTTGCACCGCTGGCTTATATGCGTGGACGCACCTTGAATGACGCCTTCATCATTTTGGATGAGGCGCAAAACACCTCCGCCGAGCAGATGAAGATGTTCCTGACTCGGCTGGGTTTCGGCTCGAAAATCGTGGTGACTGGCGATGTCACCCAGATTGACCTTCCTTCCGGGGTGCGGTCAGGCCTGACGGTGGTCGAGGACATTCTTGATGGCGTTTCCGACATCGCTTTTTGCCGGTTGACGAGCCGCGATGTGGTGCGTCACACGTTGGTGGGACGCATTGTCGCCGCCTATGACCGTTTCGAGGCGACGTTGCCGCCGGTGAGGAAATCGCGATGATTGATCTGAACAATGAGTCGGGTGTCGAGGTAGACACTCAGCGGTTGCTGAAGCTGGCCGCTTTTGCGCTGGATGCCCTGCGGATTCACCCTGAAGCGGAGCTCTCGGTGCTGCTCGTCGACGAAGAAACGATGAGCGCGTACCACGTGAAGTTCATGGACGAGCCGGGCCCCACCGATGTTCTGAGCTTCCCGATGGACGAGCTGCGCGTGCCCCAAGACGCCGAGGAGCCGCCCATTGGGCTTTTGGGCGACATCGTCTTGTGCCCAACGGTGACTGCGGCTCAGGCCGCCGAAGCGGGCCGCACCCCGGAGGAGGAGGCTGACTACCTCTTGATTCACGGGCTGCTGCATCTCTTGGGCCATGACCATGCTCTTCCGGCGGAGAAGAAGGTCATGTTTGACCTCAACGACAAGCTCATCGCGGCCTGGAATGAGTCCCGCGCCGACAGTTGAGCCGGCCGGCGGGTTTCCTCGGTTGACGATCGCGACAATTCCGTCACCACAACCGATGTTGGGAATGGCTGAGCCCGCTTCCCGGTAGAATCGGGGGCACATTCTTCAACGATCAAGGCGTGTGAACGAGGTTTGAGTCAAACCCAATGGATTCTGCTGGCGGTTGCTGCTGGCTGTGTCGTGGTTGCTGGATTGCTCACCACTGCCGAGGCCGCGTTGGCATCGGTGTCGCGCGCGCGGGCCCAGCGCCTGGTTGATGACGGACGGCGTGGGGCCAACCGGCTGCTGTTGGTGGCCCAAGATCCAGCGCCGCATCTGAACACCACACTGTTTCTTCGGATCGCGTTCGAGGTGATCGCCACGGTGATGGTCACCTTGATCTTCGTAGAATCCTTCGGGGTGCTCTGGCAGCAGCTGCTCTTTCCCGCCTTGACCATGTTGCTGGTTTCCTTCATTGGGTTGGGCGTTGCTCCTCGAACGTTGGGGCGTCAGCATGCTGAGGCCATCGCGCTGGTTGCTGCTCGCCCGATCGGCGTCCTCAGCATCGTGTTAGGGCCGATTTCGCAGTTGATGATCTTGATCGGGAATGTGCTCACCCCCGGCAGGGGCTTCGCAGAGGGGCCATTCACCTCCGAGGCGGAGCTTCGAGAACTGGTCGACATGGCCCAGGCTCGCGACCTGATCGAGGCCGAGGAACAGCAAATGATCCATTCGGTCTTCGAACTGGGCGACACCATCGTCAAAGAAGTCATGGTGCCGCGCACCGAGATGGTCTACATCGAGCAGGACAAGACGCTACGGCAAGGGGTTTCACTGGCCTTGCGTTCGGGTTTTAGTCGCATTCCGGTTGTCGGCGATGACATTGATGACGTGGTGGGGGTGATCTATCTCAAGGATGTGATCCAGCGCATGTATGACAACCCCAATGCGCAAACCTCCGAGCAGGTGAGCACTTTGATGCGCTCACCAATCTTTTGCCCCGATTCCAAGCCGGTGGACGAGTTGTTGCGCGAAATGCAGCTCACTCGAAGCCATGTCGTGATCGTGATCGACGAATTTGGGGGCACGGCAGGCCTGGCCACCATTGAAGATGTTCTCGAAGAGATCGTCGGCGAAATCGTGGACGAATACGACGACGAGGTCGCTCCGATTACAGAGTTGGGCGACGGGCGTTTCCGGGTATCTGCCCGGCTGGGCATTGAGGATCTTGCCGAAGTGTTCGGGTTGCGGATCGGTGACGAAGGCGTGGACACGGTGCTTGGGCTGATGGCAAAGGAACTCAACAAGGTCCCGATCCCCGGATCTGTTGTTCATTGGCAGGGCATCGAACTGACCGCTGAGCGTGGCTCGGGTCGTCGCCATGCGATCCAAACGGTGCTCGCCGCCCGAGCCGTCGACGATGATGTCGCCGCAGAGGCCGCAGCAAAACTCGCTACCGAATCGGCAAAGAGGCACACATGAGATCAGGTTTCGTCTGTTTCGTTGGACGGCCCAATGCCGGAAAATCCACCCTGACTAATGCGTTGGTGGGGGAGAAGGTGGCGATTGCGT
>CAYWIN010000056.1:0-10350 GCA_964458365.1 uncultured Propionibacteriaceae bacterium | reverse complement strand
AGGTGAAAGAGATGTCGGTGCGCTTGTCATCTACTTTCGACACGTTCTGCACGATCATGTCGATGTTCACTTCAGCGTCGGCGACCACCGTGAAGATGTCGGCTGCCTCACCCACGCGGTCAGGGACCCCGGTGATGGTGATCTTTGCTTCGCTCCGGTCGTGGGCGATGCCCGTAATCAGCGGTTGCTCCATGCCAGCCTCCTCGTAGTCGAGATGCTTCACCCACGTGCCGGGCTTGTCAGAAAAAGACGATCGGACATGCACCGGGACGTGCTCGCGCCGGGCGTACTCCACACAGCGCAAATGCAGGATTTTCGCCCCGTTTGCTGCCATCTCCAACATGTCTTCGTAGCCGATCTCCGGAATGCGCTGTGCGCCAGGCACGATGCGGGGGTCCGCGGTGAAGACCCCGTCGACGTCGGAATAGATCTCACAATAGGCCGCGCCCAAAGCCGAGGTGAGGGCGACCGCAGTGGTGTCCGAAGCGCCGCGTCCGAGTGTGGTCACGTCTTTGGTGGTCTGTGAAACCCCCTGAAAGCCAGCCACAATCACAATGTCGCCATCGTCAAGGGCTTGGACGATCCGTCCGGGGGTGATGTCAATGATGCGTGCGTCGCCGTGTGACGCCGTGGTCAGCACACCGGCTTGCGAACCGGTGAATGAGCGGGCGTCGGCCCCCAAATCGTTGATGGCCATCGCCAATAGCGCGGCGCTCATCCGTTCCCCCGCAGTCAACAGCATGTCGAGCTCACGAGGACGCGGATCCGGAGAAACCTGCTGGGCGAGGTCAAGGAGATCATCGGTGGTGTCTCCCATGGCAGAAATAACCACGACGACCTCGTTGCCTGCATCGCGAGTCGCGACGATTCGGCGGGCAACGCGTTTGATGCTCTCGGCATTAGCTACCGACGAGCCGCCGAACTTCTGGACCACACGCACCGTTCTACTTTGCCAGACAACCCGACGTGGCGTCTCGCCCGATCAGTGAATGAACGCACACCGAAGCGCGGAATGACGCTGGGCCGGCCGCACAAAAGGCTGAGGCGCCCTTCAGCCTTAGGATGGGGCAGTGCCTACCGCCGATGAGCAACAGCCGCGAGAATCAGAGCCTCGTTGGGAACAACCAGGATGGTCGCAGCGTGCGGACGACCAGGCGGAACCGATCGAGCCAGAACCCATCCTTCCCGACGACGTGCTGACCAATGCACCCCTTGATGTCCGCCTGACACCTTCGGCGCCCTCTGTTGTGGAATCAACGCTCCGAGTGGTGAGCGCCATCGTGTGGCCAGTCGCGATCGCCTTCTCCATCCTGGGTTTGGGGGGTGGCTGGGTGTTCAACATGGCTGGGGCTTTTCTGATCAGCGCCGCCGCCAGCGCGATCAGGGGCGAACTTCGGCACCGTCGCCGCTTCCGCCGCCAGGCCTAGCGCTACTGCCGGATGCCTGACTTTCGCGCTTTCGTGTGCGCATTCTTGCTTGGCACCGGGCAATTTCTTCACTGATTTCGATCCAATCAGCTGTGAGACCGTGGGATGAGTCCGCCCCGTTTGAAGGAGTTCCCGTGTCAACCCAACTCGTCCCATATCTCAACTTTCCCGGCAACACCGCCGAAGCATTCGACTACTACCACAGCGTCTTTGGCGGGGACCTTCAGGTGACGACCTTCTCCGACTATGGCTTGGAAGACATGCCCCAAGACGGAACCATGCACGCGGAGTTGAAGACCGATCATTTCGTTCTGATGGCTTCGGATGCGATGCCGGGGGCGGAATCGGCCAGCGGAGGCACCAAGATTCATCTGGCCTTCATCAGCGACGATGTGACCTTGCTCTCCGAGTGGTTTGAGCAGCTCGCCGAAGGCGGGGCGGTCGATCAGCCGCTCGCTACCCAGATTTGGGGAGATACCTACGGACATCTCACTGATCGCTACGGGGTTCAGTGGCTGTTCAATATTTCCAGTGCTGTGGCGGCTTAGTTCATTACCTCAGGTTGACCCACCAGGTCGCGGCTTCGGGAGGCGCGCACACTGTCGACGGTGAGGACGACCAGGGCCACCCACACCAGCCCGAATCCGATCCAGCGCGGTAGCGGCATGACTTCGTGGTTGATCCACACTCCGAAAGCAAACTGGATGGTGGGGGTCAAATATTGAATGAGGCCAATCATGCTCAACGGGATCCGTCCGGCAGCCGAAGCAAACATCAGCAGCGGCACCGCGGTGACGAGGCCCGCCGCGACCAACCCCACAGTAAGTCCGGCCCCGCTGCCCAGGTGGCTGCTCCCGCTCATCTGAAGCCACAGCAGAAAGGTGAGAGCGAGTGGGGCGAGCACCGTGGTTTCAACGGTCAACCCGACCAGCGGTGAAACCCGTCCGCCGACCCGATTCTTGGCTAGGCCGTAGAGGCCGAAGCTGAAGGCGAGAACCAGCGCCACCCAGGGAACCTGTCCGTAGCCGAGCGTGATGACCACCACAGCGAGCGTGCCCACGCCGACGGCGACCTTTTGAGCAGAACGCAGCCGCTCTTTCAACACCACGACGGCCAGCCCCACGGTGACCAGGGGATTGATGAAATATCCGAGTGCGGCGTCAACCACGTGATTGTTGAGCACGCCCCAGACGTATACCGACCAGTTGATCGTGACCAGCACCCCAGCTGCGGTCAGTCCGGCAAACAGTTTGGGATGGGTGAAAACCTCGCGAAGGTGTCCCGTTTCGCGCCAGATGACGACGCCGAGTAGACAAAAAAGAAAGGTCCAAAGCACCCGGTTACCGATGATCTCCCACGGGCCTGCCGCGCCGAGCAGTTGAAAGTAGAAAGGGAAGGCGCCCCAAATGAGGTAGGCGCCAAAGGCAAGGAACAGTCCTTTGCGATCCAATGGTGTTTGTGGTGCTGGCGGGCTCACCGGCCCACCCTACTTGTTTGCGGATTCGATGCCGTTCGCGGGGAAAGTGCTGAATAGAGGTGACGAAGGGACAGCCCCGCCCGACTGAACCCGGGCCTGACGGAGCCGTCCCTTCTGGTGTCAGTGAGCGACTGCCTCGGCAGCGCCCGCTCCGGTCATAGACCGGACCTCCATTTCGGCCTGCAGGTCCGCGTTCGCAGGTTCCTTCGAGGTGACCGTTCCGAGCCATCCGGCCAGGAACGCCAAGGGGATGCTGACCAATGCAGGGTTGGTGAGCGGGAACAGCGCCAGCGGATGAGGCGTGGTCCCCGTGGGCAGCATCACTGCAGGGGAGAAGATGATCAGCAGCACCGAGGAGACCAAGCCGGTATAGATCGACCAGACCGAACCGCGAGTGTTGAACTTCTTCCAATACAGCGTCATCAGAATCGACGGCAGGTTGGCCGAGGCCGCCACCGCGAATGCCAGCGAAATCAAGAACGCGATGTTCTGACCGTTGACGGCAATGCCGCCCACAATGGCCAGGACTCCAATCACCACAGCGGTGATCCGAGCCACGCGCACCTCTTGGGCCGGATCAGCTTTGCCCTTACGCAACACGGAGTTGTAGAAGTCGTGTGCGAACGATGCCGACGCGGTGATGGTCAGACCAGCGACCACCGCCAAAATGGTGGCAAACGCGATGCCTGAAATGACGCCCATCAGCACCGGTCCGCCCAAGGCGAAGGCAAGTAGTGGCGCAGCGGAGTTTTCCTTGCCCGGCGCGCCCATGATCTTGTCCATGCCCACCAGTGCTGTCGCACCCAAACCCAACACCAAGGTGAACAGGTAGAAGATGCCAATCAGAGCGATCGCCCACACTGCAGAGCGACGTGCTTCCTTGGCCGTTGGCACGGTGTAGAAGCGCATCAACACGTGGGGGAGCCCGGCCGTGCCGAGCACAAGCGCAATCGACAGCGAGAAGAAGCTCAGTGGGTCCTTGCCGTATTTCGCCATCGGATCGAGCATGCGCGCGGCCGAGTCCCACTTGAACTTTGCAACCGTCTTGGCGTTTTCGACGTTGCCGGTTGCTGCATTCACCAGATCGTTGAAGTTGAAGCCGTACATGGCCAACACCCAGACGGTCATTGCCGCACCGCCAATGATCAACAACGTGGCCTTGATCATCTGCACCCAGGTGGTGCCCTTCATGCCACCGATCAACACGTAGGCGACCATCACGATACCCACGATGCCAATGACGATGGACTGACCGGTGATGTCCTTCACGTCCAGCAGAAGGGCCACCAGGCCGCCCGCGCCAGCCATTTGGGCCAGCAGGTAGAAGAACGAAACCGCCAGGGTCGACAATGCTGCTGCAGTCCGCACCGGACGTTGATTCATTCGGAAGCTGAGCACATCGGCCATCGTGTACTGGCCGGTGTTGCGCAGGGGTTCAGCCACCAAATACAGGGCGACGAGCCAGGCCACGAAGAAGCCCAAGGCATAGAGCAGGCCGTCGTAGCCGTAGATCGCGATCGCGCCGGTGACGCCCAAGAAAGATGCTGCCGAAAGGTAGTCGCCGGTAATCGCCAAGCCATTCTGGCGACCGGAGAACGATGCGCCACCGGTGTAGAAAGCGCCCGCCTTCTTTTCGGAGTTTCGGGTCACTCCGATAACCACGCCCAGGGTGACTGCCACGAAGGCGGCAAAGATGGAGATATTGAGGATTGCGGTCTGAGTCATGATTGGGCCTCCTCAGCCTCAAGGTCGGCGCGGATTTCAGCCGCAAGAGGATCAAGAGTCTTGTTGGCGTGCCTGATGTAGGCCCAGGTGGCCAGCCACGTGATCGGGAACTGAGCCAAGCTCAGCCACAGTCCCAGGTTGAGTCCGCCCCAGGCATGAATCGACATCAATCCGGTCGCGTAGATCGACAGCAAAACGTAAACGAAGTAAATCGCCAGGACCCCGATTACCGTCGGAAAAGCAAAGTTACGGAACGCTTTGCGGAGCCGTTGGAATTTCTCGCCGTCACGTGTCACCACGAAACGATTGAGTGCTGGTTGTGGGTGGTCTTCGAACGTGCTCAGTTCGGGCAGAGGCCAGTGATCCTTGGGTAAGTGATACTCAGGGCCGTCCTTTTCCGGCGGACCTTCAGGCGAATTTGAATGCGTCACAGCGCACCCCCTTTTCCAGGCGTGTCAGATTGCTTGCTGAAGAAGGGCTACCGGAACTCCGGGTTTGTTGCGGTCGCCACTTCGGATACTGAATTCCGGGGGGCGGCTGTGCCTTGGGATCGTCCTCGCGGTAGGGCCCGTGTCCGGAATGGAGAGGAACGTACGTGGTGCTCGCAGGCAGTGTCAACAGTTCTGCGTGATGAAATTGCGTAGTGACATCGAGCCCTCTTGCGTGACTGAAATGTGCCCTTTCGCGCTGGCAAGCGGGGTTTTCGCCGAAACGTCTCAATCGACGGACGTAGTTCTCAGAATCTGGGCGCACCTAAAACTGTGCTGAGACGAACTGAGTGGCTGTGCCTTGGTGGGATTGTTCCAAGATCGAGAAGTCAATCTTGTCCAGACCCGCCGGGGCTCGGTGGTTGACAACCGATCGCGCACCTACCGTGTCTTGGCGAGAAATGCCAGAAGCAGGTCGTTGTAGGGCATCGGGGCTTCCATGCTGGGGCTCGATCCGCCATCGGGAACCACAGCGAACTCCGCATTGTTCAACTGATGTGCCAAATGCTGCGCCGTCTTCCGGTCGGGGTCGTTCGATCCGGCAATCACGAGAGCGGGAACGTCAACCTTGCCCAGCTTCTTTCCAAAATCAGCCGATGCGATCAGGTTCAGCGCATTGAGTAGATCAGCGCGGCTGGCACCCGACTCGGCCAGCGTCGCTTTCGGCATCAACCTGATCACCGTCCGGTGAATCAGCATGGCCGTCTTCGGCAGCGCCAGCATTGGCCCAGAAAGAACGAGACCGGCGACCGCCTGCGGCTCGGTGGTGGCGATCTGCAATGCCACCGTGGCACCGAACTGATGGCCGACGATCCGCGCCGACTCCATGCCGTAGCGGTCCATTACCGTCAGCACATCATCGGCGGCCGCCGCCAGAGAAAGCGTCGCCGCTTTCCCTGGTCGCAGACCGGCCAGCCAGGGCGCGACCACGGGATAATCGCCCCCAATTGCGGTCACTTGGTCTTGCCACATTTGTGGTGTGCGTCCTGCGGCATGCAGAAAGAGAACGGGGAGTGGGTCAGACATGCTCAGGACTCTAGCTTGGCCACCGCGAACCGGAAGCCCAACTCCTCATCAACGAACCAATCTGGGTCAGCTGGCTTTTCGAGGACGTCCGTGGCCAAGACTTCGTCGCTGATCAGGGCAGCGAATCGGGTGAGCGCCTGCCTCGTGGCCGGCGAATCGGCCTGCCAACTCAGACGAATCCGGTCCGACACCTCAAATCCTGACTGCTTTCGAGCCTCCTGAACTGCGCGAATGAAATCGCGAGCCAAACCCGCCTGGCGCAGCTCATCGGTCAGTTCGAGATCCAAAGCCACCGTTTCGCCCTGCTGGTTGACCACAGACCAGCCTTCACGCGGGCGCTCTGAGATCAGCACCTCGTCGGCGCTCACCGTCACCTCGCCCAGTTCCGGGATCGAGAGCGTCGCCGAACCACCCCCGGCCAGCGTGGCTGCAAGGGCGGCGGCATCGGACGCGGCGATGGCGTTGGCCACCAACGGCGTCTGCTTGGCAAACCGCTTGCCGAGGGTCCGGAAGTTGCCCTTGGCGGAGTAGTCCAACAAGTCGCCGGCCGTCGCGAAGGACTCCACGCGAACCACATTCAGCTCTTCGGCGATCTCGGCTAACAGATCCGGGCTCAGCGTGGCCATCGCTGCGGAAGGCAAAAGGGCCCGGCTCAACGGCTGGCGGGTCTTCACCTTGGCTTCGGCGCGGGCCGACCGACCCAACTCGACCAGACGACGAGTCAGCTTCATGCCGGCGTCAAGGGCAGGATCGGACGCGTCGTCCGTCACCGGCCAAGAGGACAGATGAACCGAGGCTGCCCCGGATGGATTGGTCGTCACGAAGAGGTCTTGCCAGACCCTCTCGGTTACGAAGGGGGCCAGGGGGGCCATCAGCCGGGTCACCACGTTGAGCGTGTCATGCAACGTTTGCAGTGCCTCAGGCTGGCCGGACCAGAATCGGCGACGCGAGCGTCGCACGTACCAGTTGGAAAGGTCGTCGACAAAGTCGGCCAACACCGCACCTGCGCGCTGGGTATCAAAGTTCTCCAGGGCATCGGTGACGTCGCCGATCAAAGTGTTGCGGGCGCTGACCAGCCAACGATCCAACACATGCTGAGGGTGAGTCGGACCTGAGGTGGGCTCAGGGGTCCAGGCGTTGGCCGAGGCATAGAGCGTCTGGAAACTGACCGTGTTCAGGTAGGTCATCAGAACCTTGCGGACAGTCTCCTGGATGGACTGGTGCCCCACACGACGGGCTGACCATGGGGAACCGCCAGCAGCCATGAACCACCGGACCGCATCGGCACCATGGGTATCCATCAAAGGAATGGGCTCCAAGATGTTGCCCAAATGCTTGCTCATCTTGCGGCCGTCCTCAGCCAGAATGTGGCCCAGGCACAGCACATTGCGATAGCTCGACGCGTCGAAGACGAGTGTGCCGACAGCCATCAGCGAGTAGAACCAGCCGCGGGTCTGGTCGATGGCCTCACAGATGAAATCGGCCGGATACGCCGCTTCGAAAGACTCCGTTGAGCCATCGGCCCAGGGGTAGCCCCACTGCGCAAAAGGCATCGACCCGGAGTCGAACCAGGCATCGATCACCTCCGGCACCCGGGATGACTCCTCGCCACACTCCGGGCAGGCGAAGACAACATCGTCAACGAACGGACGGTGCGGGTCGAGGCCGGAATAGTCGATTCCGGTCAGGTCGCTGAGCTCGGCGCGTGACCCGACGCAAACCTGGTGGCCCTGCCCGCAACGCCAGATGGGCAGCGGCGTCCCCCAATACCGCGAACGGGACAACGCCCAGTCAATGTTGTTGCTCAACCAGTCGCCGTAACGCCCGTTCTTGATGTGTTCGGGGTACCAGTTCGTCCCGGCGTTTTCCCGCAGCAACTCGTCCTTGATCTGGGTGGTGCGGATGTACCAGCTGGGCTGCGCGTAATACATCAACGGGGTGTGGCAACGCCAACAATGCGGATAAGAGTGCTCGTGGTGGGCGACGGCAAACATCAGGCCGCGCGCTTGAAGATCCTCGATGATGATCTGATCGGCGGTCTTGAAGAACAGCCCGCCGACGAGCTCCAAGTTCGATTCAAATGTGCCATCGGCTCGCACGGGGTTCACCAAAGGCAGACCGTAGGACCGGCAGGCTTCCATATCTTCTTCACCGAAAGCGGGAGCTTGGTGGACGATCCCGGTGCCATCTTCGGTGGTGACGTAGTCGGCCAGCAGGACGAAATGGCTGCCGTGGTCGTTCGTGGCAGAGGGGAAGTCCACCATCTCCATGGGTCGCTCGTAGCGCCAGAATTCCATGGAGGCGCCGCTGAATCGTTTGTCGATCGTCCAACCTTCGCCGAGCACCTTGTCGAACAACGGCTCGGCGACCACCACTGACTCACTGCCGTTGCTGGCCAAAACGTAGGTCACATCGGGATGAACGGCGGCTGCGGTGTTCGCAACCAAGGTCCACGGCGTCGTGGTCCACACCAGCAGCGACGCTTCACCAGCCAGCGGCCCGGAGACCAGGGGAAAGCGGACGAAGACGCTGGCCTCGGTGATGTCCTCATAGCCCTGGGCAAGTTCGTGATCGCTCAACGTCGTGCCACAGCGCGGGCAGTAAGGAGCCACCCGATAGTCCTCAACGAGGAGGCCGCGCGCATGGATCTGCTTCAACGCCCACCACACTGACTCCACGAAGGACGGATTCATCGTCCAGTACGCCTCATCCAGATTGACCCAGTAGCCCATCCGTCGGGTGAGATCGGTGAAAGCCCCCACGTGACGGCTTACCGATTCGCGGCACCGAGCGTTGAAGGCTTCGACCCCGTAGGCCTCAATGTCTGGTTTTCCGTTGAAGCCCAGTTCCTTCTCGACGGCCAACTCGACCGGCAATCCGTGGCAATCCCACCCGGCCTTGCGGTCGACCCGGAAGCCCTGCATGGTCTTGAAGCGCGGGAAGACGTCTTTGAACACTCGGGCTTCAATGTGGTGGGTTCCCGGCATCCCGTTGGCCGTTGGTGGGCCCTCGTAGAAGGTCCAAGGCTGGCCGTTGGCGGTCTGGGCCAAGGAGGCTGCGAAGGTGTCGTTCGCGTCCCAAAAGTCCAGGATCTCGTGTTCCATCGCCGGAAGATCGAGATTGGTCGGGACCTGGCGGTAGCCGCCGGTGGGCGCGGAATCGGTGCTCATGGCATTCCTTCGTCGACGTATCGGACGAAGGGACGAGGCGTTGCCCCGCGGTACCACCCTTCTTGGACGCAGAAGACTCGCGCCCCACTTGCTTTCTTGCCGCAGCCGGTTCTAATGAGGGCCATGCCCCGTTCTTCCGGCGGCTCCAGGGTGATGGCCCCTTCAGCGCCGTGCGACCGGGCCAGTCTAGAACCTCGCCGCGGCGCCATCCAATCAGCGCTTACAGCACCCCTGCTTCGTAGCAACGCAAAGCGACCTGAACCCGATTCGTCGCCTCCAGCTTGGTCATGGCTGAAGCCAGTTGGGTTTTGACGGTGGCCACACTGACAAATTCTTGGGCGGCGATCTCGGCGTTGGTGGCACCGGTCGCGACGGCGAGGGCGATGGCACGTTCGCGCTCGGACAGCGCACTCCACTGGCTCAATGCGTGCGCTTGAACAGGGGTCTTTTGGGCCCCAACAGCCTGATCAATGAGGTGCCGGGTCACGGTTGGTGACAGCGGGATACGGCCTTGCTGGGCGCCAATTATGGCCGCAATCAGATCCGGCGGCGACGTGTCTTTGAGCAGAAAGCCAACCGCACCTGCTCGGAGTGCGGCCACCACGGTTTGGTCGTGGTCGAACGTCGTCAAGATGATGACTTTGACTGTGGGGTGCTGGGCGCTGAGCGCCTCGGTCGTGGCCACTCCGTCCAGGCCGGGCATGCGGATGTCGATCAGCGCGATGTCGGGCTGCGTGGCGTCGACCAGTTGCAGCGCTTCACGTCCGTTGGTGGCTTCGCCCACCACGGTGATGCCGTCTGCGCCGTCCAGAAGTAAACGGAGGCCGGTACGAATCAGCGCCTCATCGTCAACGAGGATCACCGAGACGGGAGTCACGGCAAAACCGCTTCGACGATGAACTCGCCGTCCTCCGACGGACGGACGGTGAGCTGGCCGCCGACCAGGCGTACCCGTTCGGCAATGCCGGGGATACCCATCCCGGAACCGGGGTTGGGCGTGGGGCCTTCGGGGAGCTGGTTCCGCACCAGTATGTGGA
>CAYWIN010000055.1:0-10522 GCA_964458365.1 uncultured Propionibacteriaceae bacterium | reverse complement strand
GCGAGGTCTTCCGCAGACCAGGTATTGACGATTTCGGCAGCAGTCAGTGACTGCTCGGTGTCCATTCGCATGTCAAGCGGCGCGTCAACCGAGTAGGCGAAGCCACGGTCAGCGGAATCGATTTGCAGCGAAGACAGACCCAGGTCCAAGCACATCGCCTGCACCTGCCGAACGTCAGCTTCGGCCAGCACTCCAGGCAATTCGTGATAAGCCCGGTGAAAGAGGCGAACCCGCGGCCCGAATCGGGCCAGACGCTGGGAAGCGATCTCGATCGCTTGCGGATCACGATCAATTCCGATGACGGATGCCTGCGGGCACGCATCAAGGATGAGGCTGGTGTGCCCACCCATTCCCAGGGTGCCGTCGACGTAGATCGAACCCGGCTCCTGCAATGCCTGGCTGAGCAGTGCGACGATCCGAGGGCCCATCACCGGCACGTGGAGGGTGGCGGCGTGGGAGTCAGCGTCACTCATGGCCGTCCAATCAGTCTCGCATCGGGGTGACTCGTGCGTTGGGGTTTCAATCCGCGCCCAGCTCCTGGCACCGGGGAAGGTGCACCAGGCCACTGGTTAACGCGGATTGAAGCCGCATCGCACGAGCCACACTCATCTCGGATCCTCCGAGTTGGGTTGTCCTTCATCCAAGGCCGCGAAGGCCTCTTCCTGCGCTGCCGAATACTCTGCCCACGCGACTGCATCCCACACTTCAAGGCGGTTGAAGGCCCCGATGATCACAATCTCCTTGGTCAGCCCCGCATAGCTGCGAAGCGAGACGGGGATGCTTACCCGTCCCTGACTATCTGGCAACTCATCCGAGGCACCCGAGGCCACCATGCGTTGGTAGTCCCGCACTCCTCGAACCGTGGAAGGCCCGGTTGCCGCATTGGCCACTTCGGCCAGAAAGGCCTCCGTTGGCCAGATCGCTAAACAGCGGTCCTGCTGCCGGGTGATGACAAGACCCGAGGCCAGCTGTTCGCGAAACTTCGCGGGCAGAAAGAACCGTCCCTTGTCGTCGAGCTTGGGGGTGTAGGTGCCAAGAAACATGACTCCAACCCCTTTCACTCTCCTCCACTTGCCACCACTCTACTCCACTTTCCACCACTTGCCACGGTTTTTCGAGCAACATCGACCTGCCCGCACCACCACCGAGAGCATTCGGGCACAAAAAAAGGCGGTGGGAGTTACCCACCGCCTTTACGTTCCTTACCGACTAAGAACGATGCCGATCGTCGTCGCCGCCCCAATCATCAGGACGGCCCATCGAGTTGCGCTCTGGACGATCCGCAGCCTGCGAGTGGTCCGCACCAACACCGGACACCGATCCGGGTCGCTGCCAAGAATTCACACCAGCCACGGTTGCTGCGAGCATCAAAACGAAGCCCAGCACGCTCACCAGAGGATGAACCTGAATGCCCACCACCAGCACAGTCAACCCCAGGGCGAAACCAAGGATCGACATCACCATCCAACGCGGCGAAAGTGGCCGCCTCCGGCCACGCAGTGCATTAGCAAGGCGCGGGTCCTCGGCTGCCAACGCGGCCTCCATTTGTTCGAGAAGCTTTTGCTCCTCTTCCGACAGCGCCATGACCACCTCCCCGGGAAGCACTCGGTATACGTCTCAGTCTAGGCGTAGCGCAAGGGTTTAGGAACCAAACGCACCTGCGCACGACTGCCGAGTCTCACCACGACCTGGCGCTACGCCCTGGGGTGGAGATTGGGTCGAAGAACCCCCACCCCAGGACCGCTCTGGAACCCCCAATACGATCACCGGCCTTCCCCAGCCAGATCACTACCACCAGGAGCAATATCGAACACTAATTCGAATACATCAACAATAGCCCCGTCCCCTAGCCCTTCGTCAAGGCGAATCGCCCGACGCTCAGCGCTGGCTTTAGGACAAAGCAGTCATTTCCACCTCCACAAAGAGCTCACTGCCGGTGGTACCGGCGTAAATGCCCCGCAAAGGGGGGACGTCGAAATAGTCGCGCCCATAGCCGACTTCAACGTGCAACGGTCCCGGTGCGCCACCATTGGTGGGATCTGCGCCCACCCAAGACCCGTCCCAATACTGCAGCCAGGCGTGAGACTCACCCGTTCTGGCCTCTCCGATCACCGGAGTCGAGGTCGGCATCACATACCCCGAGACGTAGCGCGCGGGAATACCCACCGAACGCAGCGCACCAACGCTGAGGTGGGCCAAATCCTGACAGACCCCCGCACGCCGCTGCCACACATCAGACGCCTTCGTCTGCACCTCTGTGGCGCCGGGCAGATAGGCCACGCGATCGCGAACCAGTTCAATGATGGCCGCCACGGAATCGGCCGGACGTTCCGACTCGCGCGCCAACGTCGCCGCAAGCTCACGCAACTCCACACCGGGATCGACGTGGTCCCCAACGGTCAGCATCTCGACCTGTTGATCGGCGAAGTTCGGTTCACGCAGGGCGTCCCACTCCACCCGTCGTCCCGAATCCGGCCGGGTACTCACCTCCACCAAGCTCGTGGCCACCACATCCAGCTTCCGATGTGGCTCGGTGACCTCGAAAGCGGTAACCGTCGTTCCCCAATAGTCCTGAAAGGAATGCATCCAAGCCACCGGTGTGGAGTCAAGCTTGGTCGCCACCACCGACTGATCCCGCGTGGATCGCGGAGACATCCGAGCCTCGTTATGTGAGGCACCGATCACATCGTCATAGCGAAACCCTGTGTGGTGAACGATCCGAAGCTGCCGTCCCATCACTCCCCCTCGCTCCAGCTCGCCGCCACCGCGCCACTGAAGTAGCGTTCCGCAATCGACTCGCTCGCCCGATTGCAGGTGATATGCAACTGCCCCATCCGAGCAGGAAGCTCGTCCAACATGCGTCCGGGATCGCGGTACTCCAATGCGGCCCGGGCTGTGCCCAACAACCGGGTGGCCTCATCCTCATGACCCCGCAGCTCGGCCGCAGTACTCAACTGTCCCAGCGCCAGCTCCGCAGCCCGAAGATTATGCACAACAGAACGCGGAAAGAGCCGATCGAGAAGAACAAATTCCGCCGCATCCCGATCCGTGGTGACGCCACCATAGGCTCGAACGAAAGCATGGTGAGCGCCACAACCCCGCAAAACGTTCTTCCAGGCATGCTGGGTGCCTGCAGCCTGGGCCGTGGAGATGAGCCGGGCCGTCATGTCAACCCGTTCGATGCTTCGGCCGAGCGCAAGAAACTGCCAGCTCTCGTCGTGACTCATCGTTTGGTCGGCGGTACCGGTGATCACTGCGCAACGTTCACGCACCAGCCGAAAAGCAGACGCCGGACGCATCCGTTGCATCCGCCCGGCCTTCACTGAGTTCCACGTGGTGTTAATCGCTTCCCACACTTCACCAGACACCGTCTCCCGAGCACGTCGAGCCGATTCCCGCGCTCCCGCCAACGATGCAGCCACCGACGTCGGAGAGTGCTGGTCGTAGCAAAGCGCCTGTAGAAGGTCGACCGCAGCAGGCTCAGCATTCTCCACGCCCATCACGGCAAGCAAAGTCGTCGTCGCCGCCTCCTCATCGACCGTCGGATCATCCAAGAGCAACTGCAGATGCATCTCCACAATCCGACAGGTGTCCTCGGCGCGTTCCAAATAGCGCCCGATCCAGTACAAAGACTCCGCGATACGACTCAGCATGATCCGCCCACCTTGTGCTGTTGCTGCTGTCGGCGTTGTTCTGTGGCGCGTTCCTCCCCCAGTCCTTCCAATGGAACGGTCACGATCTGTTCGCGAACCTTGCGGCGGCGACGCTTGGCGCGCACTCCATCAGCGGCAAGCACCCAGGTGTCCTTCGAACCGCCACCTTGGCTGGAGTTCACCACCAGTTCGCCTTCAGGCAGCGCCACCCGCGTCAGTCCGCCAGGCAGCACGTAGACGTCGTCCCCGGAATTCACTGCAAACGGCCGCAAATCCACATGACGAGGAGCCATCTCGTGATCAATCATGGTCGGGACCGTCGACAGCTGCACAACGGGCTGGGCAATCCATCCGCGCGGATCACACTGAATCTGGGCGCGCAACGCATCGAGTTGTTTCGCGGATGCCTGCGGGCCCATCACGATGCCTTTGCCGCCCGAACCGTTCACCGGCTTGAGGACCAATTCGTCCAGGCGATCCAAAACCTCTTCCCGGTGCTTCGGATCTTCCAGCCGCCACGTATCCACGCTGGCCAGGCTCGGGTCTTCCCCCAAGTAGTAGCGAATCAGGTCCGGAAGGTAGGTGTAGACCAGCTTGTCATCGGCCACGCCATTGCCCACCGCATTCGCGATCGTGACGTTTCCGGCGCGAGCGGCCGTGATCAACCCCGCGCAACCCAAAACAGAATCCGCCCGGAACTGAGCCGGATCCAAAAAGTCATCGTCAATGCGTCGATAGATGACGTGAACCGGACGTAGGCCTTGCGTGGTGCGCACCGACACACGTCCGTTGTGGCAAACCAGGTCACGGCCCTCGACGAGTTCCACGCCCATTTGTCGAGCCAAAAGCGCGTGCTCAAAGTAAGCCGAGTTATGCACGCCAGGAGTCAGCAGAACCACTGTTGGATCTTTGACCCCCGACGGGGCGGCAGCTCGCAGTGCCGCCAACAACCGCAAGGGGTATCCCTCGACGGGTCGAATGCGATGCCGACTCGTCACCTCGGGTAGTGCGGAGAAGATGGCTCGACGATTCGTCATCACATAAGACACACCTGACGGCACCCGGACGTTGTCCTCCAACACCCGGAATCGACCGACCTCGTCGCGAATCAAATCCACGCCCGAGACATGACACCGCACCGAGTTCGCCGGTTCGATTCCGGCAACCTGACGATAAAAATGCGGAGACGAAACCACCACTCGACGCGGGATAACCCCGTCTCGAAAAGCGCGCCCTTCACCGTACACATCGGCGAGAAAGGCCTCGATGGCGCGAACACGCTGAGCGACCCCCGCAGCGATCTCGTCCCACTCCTCGGCCAGCAGAACCCGAGGAACGATGTCTAAAGGAAAAGGGCGCTCTTCACCGCCAATATCGAAAGTGACACCCTGATCAAGGTAAGTCGACTTCAAATACTCTGCACGCGCCCGAACCTCAGCAGGTTCCATCTTGGCGAGCTGCCGCAGGACCGAACCGTAGGCAACGCGCACGCCTTCGGCCCCGACGACTTCATCAAAAGCCTTCGGGGTACCGGCGTAATCACGAAACATCGGGCTCACCTGGGGAAGGCTAAGAGCGGCGTGTTTCAGGCGTGTGGCATCGAAGTTTCAGCTCAGCGGCGTCGGCTGAGCAGCGGCCTTGCGAGCAGTCGAAAAGGCACCTGTGTCACCGTCGAAGGAGGCCAAGTCATCGGCGTTTCCGTCATCGGCGTCGCGGGCATCCTGATCTGCCGCCTCGTCGTCGGCAGCAAAGCGGCGCCCCATGCTGGTGGTGATCACCGTGGTTCCCGTCAACCAGTCATAGACCGTTCGTCCATCACCAATAAAGAGCGACGCGACGTAGATCGCGGGAACCAAAATGGCAAACAGTAGACCAGAGGCTGCGCTGAGATCCGGGTCGGAAACCACCGCCAACGCCGCCGACTGTGCCAAAGTCCACGGCAGGCCCAACTTGAGCAAGTTGCGAGCCAGAGAGCGCAACCAGCCGACTCGATCCAAGGTCGGTTCACACCGAACACGAAGCCCGACATACAGCTTCCCCGGCGTCGCCTCGTAACGCCCCGCTTCCAAAACCGTATATGCCACCGTTAGGGGAAGCACCACCAGTCCGAGCGCGAAAAGGTGATAACCAAACGGGCCGAATCCCACAGAAACACCGAACCAGGCAGCCACGGCCAGCCCCAGAAAGACCACCACGCCCCAACCGAGCATGATGCCTAAGTCGATGAGAGCGGCAAGAACACGTTGCCGCGGATTGGCAGTCACGCCGAAAGAGTACTTCTCTCACCGCCGAAGCGATACCCGGTCTGACACGGCCACCGTCTCCGTACCCAGACGAATCCCGGGCAGATCAGTCAGCCAGAGGTGTGCAACGAACGCCGCGAGCCGCAAGCTCGGCTTCGCCGCCATCTTCGGCGGTCAGAACCCACAAGCCTTGCGGAAGAACGGCGATGGTGTGCTCCCAATGAGCAGCATCGGACTGATCGCGCGTGACGACAGTCCATTCATCCTCCAAGGTGGCCGTGGTCGCCGCCCCCGAAGTCACCATCGGCTCAATCGCCAGACAGGCTCCCCGCGAGATCACCTCACCGCGACCCGGACGTCCAACATTGGGCACATCCGGAGGTTCATGCATCGCTCGGCCAATCCCGTGCCCGGTGTACTCCGCAACCACGCCGTAGCCGGCGCGCCGATCACGAATCGACGTCTGGACGGCGTGCGAAATGTCGCCAATCCGCCCACCAGCATGCGCTGCCGCGATGCCATCCCACATCGCAACGCGCGTCGCTTCACAAAGCGCCGCACGTTCGGTCGAAAGCTTCCCCACACCAAACGTGATCGCCGAGTCTCCATGCCAACCGTTGACCGAAACACCAAAGTCGACGCTCACCAAGTCACCTTCGACCAAGACCCGATCACCCGGGATGCCATGAACGATCTCTTCGTTGATCGAAATGCAGGTGACGGCCGGGAAGGGCGGCAGCCCATAGCCACCGCCATATCCGAGAAACGAGGAGACCGCTTTTGCGTTCGCAATCTCTTCGCGAGCGAGCTGGTCAAGCTCTTCGGTGCTGACTCCGGGCACCGATGCCGCACGTAGCGTCCGCAAAATATTTGCCACCGCAAGACCGGCAAGGCGCATGGCCTTGATTTGAGGCTCGCTCTTGGCCTCAATCACTGAACGCCTGCGCATGGTCAGCTGAGCTTTGCTCTCAACGCCAGCTTGATCCGACCGGCCACTTCATCCACCGAGCCAAGACCATCCACCTCAACCAACAATCCGCGATCGCGGTAGTGATCAAGCAAGGGATTTGTCGCCTCGGAATAGACATCCATCCGCCGGTGAATCGTGTCGGCATTATCGTCCGAACGGCCCTCGATCTCTGCCCGCTTCAACAGTCGAGCCGTCAGCAGGTCAGGATTTGCCACCAGGGACAGCACTGCGTCCAGCCGACAGTCACACTTTTCCAGTGCCTCATCGAGAGCCACGACCTGACCGATAGTGCGCGGATACCCATCCAGGAGCCAGCCGTCGGCTGCGTCGGGTTGATGGAGCCGCTCAGCAACGATGGCGTTAGTAATCTCATCAGGCACATAGCCGCCTCGCGACAGAACCTCAGATACTTTGCGACCCAGCGTGGTCTCCCGTTTCACATTGTCGCGGAAGATGTCACCGGTGGAGATTGCGGGAATGCCGAAGTGCTTCGCGATTCCGCCAGCTTGGGTGCCCTTACCAACTCCGGGCGGCCCCATGATGAGCAGCCTCATCGGAGGAATCCCTCGTAGTTGCGCTGCTGAAGCTGGCTTTGAATCTGTTTCACCGTATCGAGGCCAACCCCGACGATGATCAGAATCGACGTGCCGCCGAAGGGGAACTTGTCGTGCGTGCCCGAAGCGATGAACGCCAACGCAGGGATCAGAGCAATTATTGCCAAATAGAGCGCACCTGGTGCGGTCAAGCGGGACAGCACGAATCCCAGATACCGCTCGGTCGGCCGCCCAGCCCTGATGCCGGGAATGAACCCGCCGTACTTCTTCATGTTGTCACTGACTTCGACCGGGTCGAAAGTGATGGACACATAGAAGTATGCAAACCCGATGATCAGCAAGAAGAAGATGCTCTCGTACACCCACGAGCCGCTGGCCATATAGGTGGAGATCCACTGCCCCACCGGAGTGAGCGGTTGGAACTGGGCGTAAAGCACCGGCAAATAGAGAATCGACGAAGCGAAGATCACTGGAATCACGCCAGCTTGATTGACCTTGATCGGGATGTAGGTCGTGCTACCGCCGACCAGCTTTCGCCCGACCATTCGCTTGGCGTACTGGACAGGGATCCGTCGTTGGGCCTGCTCCATGAACACCACAGCCAACATCACCAGCAAACCAACGGCCAAAGTGGCCGCGAAAACCAGCCAACCCATCGCGGGGTTGTCTTGGCCGGCAGTCTCTTTGATGCCCCACAACGAAGCCGGGAACTGTGCGGCGATTTGGGTGAAGATCATTACCGACATGCCATTGCCCACGCCACGATCAGTGATCAGCTCACCCATCCACATGATGACGCCGGTACCCGCCGTCATGATCAAGATCATGGTGATGATGGCAAAGAGGCCGTTGTCATACACCAAGGGGTACTGAGAAGAGGGGCATCCCTGAAAGAGCTGGCCATTGACGGCCAAGGTCACGAATGCGGTGGAGTTGAGAACGGCCAAGACGATGGTCAGATACCGCGTGTACTGCGTGATCTTCTGGGTACCTGCACCGCCTTCCTTCTTCAGTTTCTCCAACCGTGGAATGACCACGGTGAGCAGCTGAAGGATGATGCTGGCCGTGATGTAGGGCATGATCCCCAGCGCGAAGATCGCCAACTGCAACAGGGCGCCGCCGGAAAACAGCTGAATCATCGAGTACAAACCAGCAGAGTCGCTGGACTGCGCAATCTGGCGGCATTGCTCAACATTGGTGATGTTCACATTGGGCGTCGGTATGACCGAGCCGAGCCGGAACACCGCCAAGATCGCCAGAGTGAAGAAGATCTTCTTACGCAGGTCGGGTGTGCGTAACGCATTACCGAAGGCGGAGAGCATTGCCTGACCCAACTCCTATCCATGTGCCTGTCGCGGGGACTCTTGTGGCATCTCCGCGCGACCCGGGCCACTGTACCAAGGCCGAAGGCCTCACTCAGCGTTCACTTGGCCGGGTATCAAAACAGACCGGTTGATGTGCGTGTGGGGGCCAGTCGGACTCGACTGGCCCCCACACGCGTTGTGTTGTCTTTCAGAGTTGGATCGTGCTGCCGCCGGCAGCCTCGATCTTGCTCTTGGCCGAGCTGGAGAATGCGTGGGCACTCACCGTCACTGCGACAGAAATCTCGCCGTTGCCGAGAACCTTAACCAGTTCACCTTCGCGAACCGCACCCTTGGCGACCAACTCCACCGGAGTGATCTCGCCACCTTCGGGGAACAACTCGGCGATTCGAGCAACATTGACCACTTGGTATTCGACCCGGAAGGGGTTGGTGAAACCACGCAGCTTGGGCAGCCGCATATGCAGCGGCATCTGACCACCCTCGAAGTTCTCCGGAACGTTCTTGCGAGCGCCGGTGCCTTTGGTGCCCCGACCCGCGGTCTTGCCCTTGGAGCCTTCGCCTCGACCCACGCGGGTCTTAGCCGTCTTCGCGCCCGGTGCCGGACGCAGGTGATGAACCTTCAGTGCCATCTCACTCGACCTCCTCAACGGTGACCAGGTGGGGAATCGAAGCGACCATCCCCCGAAACTCGGGACGGTCCTCCTTCACCACCACGTCGCCGATGCGCTTCAAACCCAGCGTCCGCAGGGTCGCGCGTTGATTCTGCTTGCCTCCGATACCGGAGCGAATCTGCGTTACCTTGAGCCGACTCATGCGTCAGCCCCCTGGGCGCGTGCGCGCAGAATCGCGGCCGGGGTGACATCGGCCACCGACAGTCCACGACGCTTTGCGACAGCTTCCGGCTCCTCCAACCCCTGCAAAGCGGCAACGGTGGCATGAACCACATTGATCGCATTGTCAGAGCCCAAGGACTTGGCGAGGACATCCTTCACTCCGGCGCATTCCAGCACGGCGCGTGCCGAACCGCCTGCGATCACACCGGTACCGGGGGAAGCCGGACGGAGCATCACAACTCCGGCAGCCTTTTCGCCCTGCACCGGGTGTGGGATGGTGCCCTGAATCCGTGGGACGCGGAAGAAATGCTTCTTGGCCTCTTCTACGCCCTTAGCAATCGCTGCCGGAACTTCCTTGGCCTTGCCGTAACCGACACCAACCATGCCGTCACCGTCGCCAACGACGACCAGTGCGGTGAAGCTAAACCGACGACCACCCTGGACGACCTTGGCGACACGATTGATCGCCACGACCCGCTCGAGGTAGTTGCTCTTCTCTTTCTCGGCGGCGTTGTCCCGACCACGACGATCTTCGCGGCCGCGACGCTGTTCACCACCGGCAGCGCCGCCTCGGCGCTGGGTTCCATTCATCGCTGTTTACCTTTCCGATCCGTCAGAATCCGAGACCGGCCTTGCGCGCGCCGTCAGCCAGCGCCGCAATCCGTCCGTGGTACTTGTTGCCGGCCCGGTCAAAGACAACAGTCTCTACCCCGGCAGACTTGGCCCGTTCGGCAACCAACTTGCCGACCTCGGCCGCTTTGGCCGACTTGTCTCCAGACTCGGAACGCAGTTCCAGGGTCGACGCCGATGCCAGGGTGACCCCGGCCACGTCGTCGATCACCTGAGCACTGATGTGCCGAGCTGAACGGAAGACCACCAAGCGGGGACGCTGCGCGTCGCCGGAGATCTTCTTGCGGCCGCGAACCTGGCGACGCGCACGCGCCG
>CAYWIN010000054.1:0-10623 GCA_964458365.1 uncultured Propionibacteriaceae bacterium | reverse complement strand
GTTGTGCCCCGCCGCCCCCGGCGCCGCCTCCTGGTGGGATGGTGTTGGTCCCAGCCACTCCTCCGGCGGTCACATCAACGGTTCTCATCACCTTGTTTTTTGGTCTTTTCGGCTTGATCCCGGCGACGATTGGTTCGGGAAAAGCGAAGGCGGTTGGTCAGCCTGGCGGTCGATATTGGAGTGCTTTTGGGTTCACCTATTTGGGCCGGATCATGCTGGAAATTCTGTTGGTGCTCAGCCTGAACCTGTTCGGAATATCGGTCTTTCCCGCGCAGCGGGTGTCTGCACCACCGGGCTATCAGTACACGGCGGCGCCTGGCGGGTACACGGCGCCGGCCGGTAGCCAGCCCTCTGATCCGTCATATAGTGCGCCGCCATCGGGGACCGCTGATAGCCCGTACGTTTCGCCGGGCAGCTGGGTGGCGGTATTAGATTCTGTGTCGCAGAACGCGGGGACCTTGGCCGAGGCGCGGACCATCGCCAGTTCGCTCAGTTCTCAATATGGCGTCACCGTTTATGTGGTCGATTCCGGCTCCTATCCGGGCCTCAACCCCGGCTATTGGGCTGTACTGATGACCGGATACAGCTCGAACGAGCAGGCTCGGGCTTCGTGCTCCCAGGTGGGACGCGTGCCCGGTGACGACTGCTACGGACGCAAGATTCGCGGCTGAGTCGCGCTTCCGGGCACGAAAGGGTCGGCACCGGAAACCCCGATCGTCCTTGCGGCGGCGTTGAGACTCCTCCGCAAGGACGACCTTCTTGGTCCGGGGGGAGGACGGCAGCAATGCAGTTCGCCACCTAGTTTGGTGGCATGAGCACTGTGACGACTGAAACACTCCACCCGGCACCCGCCGCTGAGGTGCCGGGTATCGAAGCTCGTGGCCTCAAGCGATCATTTGGTGAGGTGAAAGCCGTCGACGGCATCACGTTCACCGCCCCGGCTGGTGCTGTGACGGCACTGGTCGGCCCGAACGGCTCGGGCAAGACCACCTTGCTGCTGCTTCTGGCCGGCCTGTTGCGTCCCGATGCGGGCTCTGCGCGGATTGCGGGTTATGACGTGGTTTCGCAGAACCTTGCGGCCCGCGGCCAGCTGGGCTGGATGCCGGATGTCTTTGGCACCTGGGACGCCCTGACTTGCAACGAGATCCTGAGTACCTTCGCCCACGCCTATGGCGTTCCTCGTCCGGCCACACCGGCGCGGGTGGCCGAGGTGCTGGACCTCGTTCACCTGTCGGAGTTTGCCACCCGACCGGCGCGTGTTCTCAGTCGCGGGCAAAAGCAGCGGCTGGGTTTGGCTCGCGCCTTGGTTCATGACCCGCAAGTCCTGCTGCTGGACGAACCCGCCTCCGGACTCGATCCGCGATCGCGGGTGGAGTTGCGTGATCTGCTGCGTCAGCTTGCCTCCGACGGCAAGACGATCTTGGTGTCGTCGCATGTTCTGGCAGAACTCGAAGAGCTTTTCGACCACGCGGTCTTTCTCAGTCGAGGACGGACCGTTGACGTGGCTGCGGCCGAACAACCTCAGTCGGTTGGTCGGGGCTGGCGCATCGAAGCCATTGATCCCGCCGAGTTGCGAGCGTTTCTGGATCGTTCGGGAATTCCCTGGGTTTCCGGGCCGAGCGCGGCCGAAGTCACCGTGCCACTCACCGGAGCAGAATCGGCCAGCGAGTTGATCGGCGCCGCAGTCCGTGCGGGAGTCCGCCTGCACACCATCGCCCCCTTGGCTGGGCGTCTGGAAGAGACCTACCTGTCGCTGAATGAGGATCGAGCATGAGCAACTGGACAGTGTCGGTGGGTGGCCTGCGCACGGTGATGGAACTGGAATTGCGGCAGCGGGTTCGATCCCGCCGCTGGATTTGGGCGTTGATTGGCTGGTTCGTTCTGGTTGGCTTGTTGACCTCGTTGGTCATTTGGGCCTCCTCAAGCGTGGCGCAGGTTTATGACCAACCGGGCGCCGCGACGTCGACGAATGGGACCTCAGCGGGGCCGATGGCTTTTGCCCTGATCACCTTTCTCGTGCTGGGTTTGGGGCTGATGATTGCTCCGGCTTTCACAGCCACCAGCATCAACGGCGATCGGAATGCCGGGACGTTGGCGACGCTGCAGGTCACCAAGATCAGCGCCGCCGAGATTGCTTTGGGCAAACTACTGGCCGCGTGGCTGGTGGCGGCAGTCTTCCTGGTCGTGGCGCTTCCCTTCATCGCCTGGGCGATGGTGCTGGGCTCGATTTCGTGGTGGCAGGTGCTGGTTACTTTTGTGGTGCTGTTTGTCGAAGTGGCCGTGATCTGCGCGATCGGCCTGGGCATGTCTTCGCTGACCACCCGGCCCGGAATCTCGGCCATGCTGACCTACCTGGTGGTCGTGGTGCTGACTTCGATCACCACCGTGGTGGTTGTCCTGTCTACGGCGTTGGTTCAAGAAGACCGCACGGTGCGAGTGTGGGGACTGCCTCCACTTGTCGAGCAGCGTTATCAGGACCAGGTGTTGCAAACCAAGGATTCGGCTGCGCCGCCGCCGGTGCCGGTCGACAAGTGTGCCTGGTTTGAGCGGACCGATTTGGCGTTCCGGATGGACCGGGTGTGGTGGATCTTGGTGGCGAATCCTGCGGTGATTGTGGCCGACGCCGCACCGCTGCCGCCCGGAGCACAAGGCAATCTTTCGGCATACATCGCGCACACCACCGATCCCTTGGCCATTATCCGCAGCGCCGTGCGCAGCATGAGCATGTCACCCGCCACCGAAAAGGATGAGTGCATCCAGTACTACGACGAGTTGCCCGGCTACCACGTGGTCTATGACAACCAGGGCCATGGCACGGTGTTCAATAGCCGCGGCCAGGTCGTCACGGTCAGTCCGGTCAAGAATGAACCGGTCACGGCGGAATATCCGATTTGGCCGTGGGGCCTGGGCTTCCACCTGCTGCTCGGAGGGCTGTTCTTCTGGATGGCTGTGCGCCGCCTGAGCGTGCCCGCCGGCAAGCTCCCGCCGGGCACTCGGGTGGCGTAGCCGAGGCAGCGCTGGTTAGAGCTGGCGCCAGGTGGTCTTCACATGTTGCGAAATGGCGACACAGCGGCGACATCCCTGCGAAAGCGGCCCTTTAGCGTTGATGACGTGCCCGTTGGTGCGCCGATCAACCTCTCGGCAATCCAACAGTGTTCCACCGGACCGCACTACCGAGGGGAGAGCGGCCCGGTGAGACGCATTCGTGCAAAGCGTGGGGATTCGAGGTGAGGGGTTGGCCCCGTCGCGGGCCAACCCCGACTCGTCTGATGCGGGCGAGATCAACGCTGGTGGACGCGCGGCCGTCGACCGAACAGAGGGGGAACGATGCGCTTGAAGACAACCTGCCTCGTGGCAGCGACGTTTGTAGCCTCAGTGGGTTTGCCGGTGGTGTTTGCCGCTCCGAGCCAGGCCGCACCGCCGTTGTGCCATGGGCTGGCCGCCACGATTGTGGGGACGGCGGGCCCCGACGCGGTTGAAGGCACCGCAGGCCGCGACGTGATCGTGACCCTTGGCGGGGACGATTCCATCTGGGGCAATGGTGGCGATGATGTGATCTGTAGTGGTGACGGTAACGACGCCATTTACGCCCGTGGAAGCCTTTTTTCCGATGACATTGACGGCAATGTGTGGGTCGATGGCGGTGCGGGTAACGACCACATCGAGGGTGGCGATGGTGCCGACACGGTGATCGGTGGCGACGGCGATGACCACCTGTGGGGCGAGGCCGGTGCAGACCGGATGGATGGTGGCGCAGGCGATGACTTCTTCCACGGTGGCGAAGGCAACGACGCGCTTGTCGGGGGTGCCGGCAATGACAACCTCAGCGGTGACGCCGGCAACGACAGCATCGACGCAGGCGCAGGCAATGATGCAGCCTGGGGCGATGCGGGCAACGACGTCGTCATCGGTGGGGCCGGAAACGACGTCTTGTGGGGCGGCGACGGAAATGACGCCGTCATCGGTGGTGCGGGCAATGACAACCTCAACGGCGGCGCCGGTAACGACCGGCTCAGCGACATCTCGGGAACGAACGCTATGTGGGGTGACGCTGGACGCGATGTCCTGACCGGCGGCTCGGGCCGCGATGTTATGCGCGGCGGTGATGGAAACGATGTGCTGAACGCCGGTGCCGGAAACGACTGGGCCGATGGTGGCCCCGGCAATGACATCGTCATGGGTGGGTCAGGCAACGACGTGCTGTACGGCTCAGGCGGCAACGATCACCTGGATGGGGCTGCGGGCAAAGATGCCCTCCGCGGGGAGGGCGGCCGAGATCTGCTTGAGGGCGGCGCGGCGAAGGACTATATCGATGGCGGCACCGGTAAGAACATCACCGCACAGGGCAATGTGAGCGCGAAGGTGCAGCGGGCTTGGTACAAGCAGGTTGGCCGATTCTGACCAGCGGGTTAGGGGTTGGTTCGGGAACGGGCCAACCCCGACTCGTAGGCGAAAACCACCGCCTGCACCCGGTCTCGCAGCCGAAGTTTAGCCAGTAGATGTCGGACATGGGTCTTCACCGTGGTCTCCGACAGGTAGAGCTTGGCCGAGATTTCCGCGTTGGACATGCCTTGGGCGATCAATTCCAGCACTTCGGTCTCGCGATCGGTGAGGCAGCCCAGCTTCGGATCCGGCACCGCCGGTCCGCCGATGGCAACGTGATTGAGCAATCGCCGGGTGGCTGATGGTGCGATTACCGCATCGCCGCGGTGGACGGTGCGAATGGCAGCGAGCAGGTCTTCGGGCGGCGCATTCTTCACCAGGAACCCGGAAGCGCCGGCCTGAATCGCGGGAAGCAGGTACTCGTCGAGGTCATAGGTGGTGAGCATCACGATCTTGGGAGCCACTCGACGGGCCGTATCAGCGTGTTCGAGGATCCGACGGGTGGCTTCAAGGCCGTCCAGCACCGGCATTCGGACATCCATCAGCACGACATCGACGTCGCTGGTAGCCAGCAGGCGAACGGCTTCAGCGCCGTCGCTGGCGTGGGCAACGACGGTCATGTCCGGCTGAGTCTCGATCACCATGGCCAGACCTGCGGCGACCAGTTGCTGGTCGTCGACCAGAACGACTCGAATCAGGTCGTTCATCAATCCTCCAACGGGTAAGGCAGATCGGCACAAACTCGGAAACCACTTTCGGTGGGGCCTGCGGTCAAGGTGCCGCCAAGGAGTTCGGCGCGTTCCCGCATCCCGATCAGGCCCATGCCGGTGCCGGCCAGGACCTGCCCGGTGAAGGGATCGGTCGCCGCAGCGTGGGTGCCGCCGCTGCTGGTCACGGTGAGCGTCACCGCGTTGAGCCGCCAGTTTTCGGTGACCACGACCTGGGCGTCGTCGCCGGCATGTTTGAGCACATTGGTGAGCGATTCCTGGGTGATCCGATGCAGCGCAGTCCGGCTTCCCGAGGGCAAGGGACGTACCTCGCCGACCCGCACGACGGACACGTGGAGTCCGGTTTCGCGGTAGCGCTGGGCGAGCATGTCCAGGCCCGTATCGGGGCTGGGAGTGAGCTCGGGCGGAGTGTCGTCGCCGTGCTTCAGGATGCCCAAGATGCGCCGGGTATCTGCCAAGGCGCCTCGTCCGGTCTCGGCGATGGTGGCAAAGGCTCGTTCGGACATCTGGGGATCGGCGTGCGCGTAACGTCCACCGTCGGCCTGGGCGATCATGATCGCCAAAGAATGCGCAATCACGTCATGCATTTCGCGCAGAATTCGCAGACGTTCAGCTGCCACGGCAAGGTCAGCGGTGCGCTGTTGCGCTTCGACCGCGGATACCTGTGCCGCCTCGGCGAGGTCTCGACGGCGGATGCTGCGTCTGAGTGCAATCGCGAGTGCAATCGCGGCCGAGCTACTCACAATGAGGGCGACGCCCAGGACGATCTCCACGGCAGCGTTTCGATCAGATCAGGAGTGAACGACGACTTCGACGCGTTGGAACTCTTTGACCTCGGTGTAGCCGGTGGTGGCCATCGCTCGACGGAGCGCGCCCACAAGATTCATCGTGCCATCGGCGACGTGGGAAGGTCCGAGCAAGATTTCTTCCAAGCTTCCGACTGTCGAGAACTTCACGCGTTCACCGCGCGGCAGGCTGGCATGCCAGGCCTCGGGGCCCCAGTGGTAGCCCTTGCCGGGAGCTTCACTGGCCCGGGCCAGGGGAGATCCGACCATAACCGCATCGGCGCCGCAGGCGATTGCTTTGGCGATGTCGCCAGATTTACCCAAGGCGCCATCGGCGATGACGTGGACGTAGCGTCCACCAGATTCGTCTAGATAGTCACGTCGGGCTTCGGCCACATCGGCGAGTGCGGAAGCCATCGGCACCTCGACGCCGAGCACGTTGCGGGTGCGCTTGGTGGCACCGCCGCCGAAACCGACCAAGACCCCCGCAGCGCCGGTGCGCATCAAGTGCAGGGCGGACTGGTAGGTGGCGCATCCACCGACGAGGACGGGGACGTCCAGGTGGTAGATGAACTCTTTGAGGTTCAGCGGCTCACAGACGGTGGAGACATGTTCTGCCGAGACCGTGGTGCCGCGAATAACGAAGAAGTCCAGGCCGGCCGATTCCACCACGGAGGCGTATTCGGCGCACGTCTGTGGCGACAGGGCGCCTGCCACGGGAACGCCCGACTCGCGAATCTGCTGCAGTCGGGCAGTGATCAGTTCGGTCTTGATGGGCTCGGCGTACAGCTCCTGCATACGCCGGGTGGCGGCCACCTGGTCGTCGATCATCGCCAGTTCGGCCAGCAGGTCGCTGGGATCGTCGTATCGGGTCCACAGGCCTTCAAGGTTGAGGACTCCCAGCCCGCCTAGCTTGCCCATGGCAATCACCGTGGCGGGGTCCATCACCGAGTCAGCGGGGGCAGCCACCATGGGGAAGTCGAAGGTGATCGCATCGATTTTCCAGCTCAGGTTCACTTCCTCGATGCCACGGGTGCGTCGGGTGGGGACGATGGCAATATCGTCGAAACCGAACACGGGCAGGGCACGTTTCGATCGACCGATCTCGATCATGGACATGACTTCCTCAGTCTTTCGTCGAGTAGTTGGGGGCCTCGATGGTCATCTGAATGTCGTGGGGGTGCGACTCGCGAAGCCCGGCCGAGGTGATGCGGACGAAGCGCCCCTTCTGGTGGAGCTCATCAATCGTTGACGCCCCGGTGTAGAACATCGACTGCCGCAAACCGCCCACCAACTGGTAGACGACGGCCGCCAGCGGCCCGCGGTAGGCCACCTGCCCTTCAATCCCTTCCGGGATCAGCTTCTCGTCGCCTTCGACGTCTGCTTGGAAATAGCGGTCTCGCGAGTAGGAAGCGTTTCGTCCCCGTTTGGCCATCGCGCCCAAGGACCCCATGCCTCGGTAAGACTTGAACTGCTTACCGTTGATGAAGACCAACTCGCCGGGACTCTCTTCACAGCCAGCCAACAGTGAGCCGAGCATGACTGCGTCGGCGCCAGCTACCAGTGCTTTGGCGATATCGCCGGAGTACTGCAGCCCGCCGTCGCCGATCACCGGCACTCCGGCGGCGCGGCAAGCCTGTGAGGCTTCCCAAATGGCAGTTACTTGAGGCACGCCGACCCCGGCGACGACCCGGGTGGTGCAGATTGAGCCGGGTCCAACGCCGACCTTGACGCCGTCGACCCCTGCTTCAACAAGGGCCTTCGCTCCGGCATAGGTGGCCACATTGCCGCCGATGATGTCGACCTCGCGGGCGGCAGGTTCGGCTTTGAGGCGGCGAATCATGTCTAAGACGCCTTGGGAATGGCCGTGAGCAGTGTCCACGATGATGGCGTCGACACCGGCGTCCACCAGCATCATGGCCCGATCCCAGGCGTCACCGAAGAATCCGATGGCAGCCCCGACGCGTAGCCGTCCGTGTGGATCTTTGCTTGCCAGGGGGTACTTGTCGGACTTCACGTAGTCCTTCAAAGTGATCAGTCCGCGGAGTTTGCCGTCTGCATCGACCAGCGGGAGCTTCTCGATCTTGTGTTTCGCGAGCAGGGCCAACGCTTCCTCGGAGCTGATTCCTGGCCACCCAGTGACCAAAGGCATTTTGGTCATCACTTCGCCGACCGGACGGTTCGGGTCGTCCTCGAAACGCATGTCGCGGTTGGTGACGATGCCGAGCAGTGTGAGGTGATCGTCGACGACCGGCACGCCGGAGATCCGGAACTTCGCGCACATTTGATCAACCTCGCCAATGGTGGCGTCGACGCCGATGGTGATCGGCTGGTCGATCATTCCTGCTTCGGATCGCTTCACTCGATCGACGCGGACCGCCTGGTCTTCAGCGCTCATGTTGCGATGCAAAATGCCCATGCCGCCTTCGCGCGCCATAGCGATCGCCATGCGCGCCTCGGTGACCGTGTCCATCGCTGAACTGACCAAGGGGATCCGGATGGTAATGCGTTTGCTTAACCGTGTGGAGGTGTCCGCCCCAGACGGAATCACATCGCTCTCGTTGGGTTGGAGCAGAACATCATCAAAGGTCAAGCCAAGCGCGGCGAACGGTTCGGGAACTCCGCTGGGCGACAAAGGGATCGACACAAGTCACCAATCTGTCGAGGAACGAGCCGCCAGTCTATCCCTGACCTCGCGCGGTGATGTCACTCAACCAAGCGCGGCTAGGGCTTCAGCCAGGCTGTGGTGTTCAAAGCTGAAATCGGCGCCGTTGAGGCGAGCGGGAAGCACGCGTTGCGAACTCATGAGCGTTTCGCGAACGAAATCCCGTCCGTAGAGCGCCGAGACGGCCGGAAGAGGCATAGGGACAAGAGTGGGGCGGTTCAGGTATCGACCAAAGGTGTGGGTGAACTCTGTGTTGGTGACCGGATGGGGGCCGACGAGGTTGACCGGACCCTCGAGGTCACTACCCAGGAGAAACTCCATCGCTCGCAGATGGTCGGTCAAGCTGATCCAGCTGAGGAACTGGCGGCCGTCCGCGACTCGTCCACCCAGACCGAGTGCGAAGATCTTCCAGATGGCTGCCAGATAACCACCCTCTTTGGCCAGCACATGTCCGGTGCGCAGTGTTGCGGTCGGTACCGGCGAGTGACTGGCGGCCGCTTCCCAATCTTGGCAAACCTGGGCCAAGAACCCCCGTCCAGCGGGGGTCTTTTCGTCGACGATCTCGACCCGGTGTCTCCGTAGTACCCAATCGCCGAGGCGTTGAGAAGGCGTTGGCAGCGCCCGTCTGGGCTGAGTGAGGTGACGATGGTCAAGGTTGCGGTGACCCGTGAACGGCGAATCGCCGCTTTCCGTTCGCTCGTCCAGCGGGCGCCAGCAATCGGCGTGCCAGCGAGATTGATCACCGCATCAACATCGCTCAGTCCAGGTCCCGAGATGCGTCCAGCATCGGGAGCCCAACGACGTTGGTCGGATGCTTGCGGAGCGTTTCGGACCAGCTTGACCACGTCGTGTCCAGCCCGCGAAAGTCGGCGACTCAGTGCGGTGCCAAGCAGCCCCGTTGCACCCCCGATTGCGATCCGCATGGGGCGAATTGTGCCACGGTTACTGGGGTGTTCGAGGCCGGATCAGTACTTGCCATGCCAAAGGACGGTTTGAAATGCGTTCCACAGACAGAATGCGATAGCGAGTCCGAACACGGCATAGCGTTGTCGCCGAGTCAGTGGAACCAGTCCCAGTAGTGCCAGGCTCCAGGGCAAATACCACGGGTGCAGGGCCTGTCCGAGCACGGCCACGGCAAGCGAGCCCCAGGCTAGGGCTGAGAGTGGCCGGTCAGAGAAACGCACCACGATCCAGGCCAATACCAGCAACAAGATGACGGTGGTCACGCGTCCAGCGACTTGCAGGAAGCCGGTGGACGAACCGCCTTCGACTTGGACTATTGCGGCTAACAGTTTCGAGAACATGGCCAAAGGTGCAGGCGTTGACGCCAAGCCCATGAGGTCGAGCCACCGGGTCCAGCCGAGTCCCAGGCCGGTCAGTGCGGTGATCCCAACGAAACCGGCCGCAGCAACCGCAGTGACGGCGGCTGATCGCCAGGCCAACAGCCACAGCCGTTTGCCGAGCGTGGCGGTTGCCAAAGTTGTGATGACGGGAAGCCCAGCGACGGCGATGACGGTGAGTCCACCTTGTTGTTTGAAACTCATGGCGAGGCCGACCAGTAAGGGGGCGACCAGGAATTCGGCCCATCGGCTGCGCCAGGTGAGGACCAACCAGATGGCGGCCAAGCTGGTGGCCACCATGGGGGCGTCGTTGTGGGCGGCACCGATGAAATGGACGATCAGCAGCGGGTTGAGGACGCCCAGCCACACCGCGCCACGTTTGGGCACCCCGACCTGCTCGGCAATCCGAGGGACGAAGAACAACATGGCCACGACAGACAGCACGGCGGGAATCCGCATGGCGACCACTGACCAATATGGGTGGAAACCGGTCAACGTGTCGAAGAGCTGGGCCATCCGCAGCGTGAGTGGCGGATAGGCCACTCCCGATCCTGCCCACAGCTGGTCGACCATGGGAGCGAACGGCCCACCGTGGGTAGCGAGGCCGGTTTGATAAGGGTCGGCACCCACATGCAGAAGCCAGCCGAGGTCGGCGTAAAGGGTGATGTCGGGGCTCAAAACGGGGGGAACCAGCAGCAGCGGTGCCGCCCACAGGGCCAAAG
>CAYWIN010000053.1:0-10652 GCA_964458365.1 uncultured Propionibacteriaceae bacterium | reverse complement strand
TCCTTCCCCCCATTGCCGCACTCGCTCCGGTCGCCACCACTTTCGTCGGCGACCCCGCGGTCAGTTCGCGCCCAGTTGGCCCACTGCTCGACGCTCTTTGCGTTTTGGGCGCGCGGGTCAGCCGACCATTCGAGGTGCCCTTCAGCATCAGCGGCGGGCAGGTGCTTTCCGGCAACTCAGTGAACCTCGACTCTTCGGCATCCAGCCAGTTCCTCACCGCGCTACTTCTCGTCGGGGCGCGCCTTGACCGTGGCCTTCGAATCCGGCTGAGTTCGCCGACCGTGCCTTCGATGCCCCATGTGAAGATGACCGCTGCCATGCTTGGCCAGCGTGGAGTCGCGGTGACCCGTCCCGACGATCACAGCTGGATCGTCGAACCGGGCCCGATCGCCGGAACCGATCAAACCATCGAACCTGATCTGACAAATGCCGCCACGTTCCTCGCCGCCGCAGTGATCTGCGGTGGCCGACTCTCCACCGCCTGGCCTGAGGACTCTTTGCAAGCCTCCGACCAGTTGGCTGCGGTGCTTTCCGCCTTCGGAGCCACACTGAGCTATGACGGATCCGGTGCCGAACGCACCCTCACCGTTGAGGGACCGTCCACTCCCCTGGGAGCCGAACTCGACCTGAGCGCAATCAGCGAAATCACTCCGGTCGCGGCAGCCATCGCCGCCGTCTCGACCGGCGAGAGCCACCTGTACGGGGTCGGGCACATCCGAGGCCACGAAACCGACCGGCTTTCCGCACTCACCACCGAGCTTTCCCGGCTAGGTGTTGCGGTCACCGAAGAAGTCGACGGTTTGCGGATTCAACCTCAGCCTCGCTACCCCGTCGTGTGGCACAGCTACGCCGACCATCGAATGGCGCACGCCGGAGCACTGATCGGGCTGGTCACCCCCGGACTCCAGGTCGATGACATCGCCTGCACGACCAAGACCATGCCGGATTTTCCGCAACGGTGGGCCCAGCTGATCGGAAACACTCCATGAGTCGACGTCCCAACGCCTCCATCACCGATGATCCTCACGCGGGATTCGACCGGGCCTCGAAACGAAATACGCGTCCCCGGACCAAGGATCGCCCCCAGCATCAAGACGCGGTCGACGCGCTGGTCGTCTCCGTAGACCGGGGCCGGTACCGCTGTCACCTCTTTGACCAGGATGTCGCCGTCACCGCAGTCAAAGCCCGCAGCCTCGCCAAGGGGGCGGTGATCGTCGGAGACCGGGTGCGGCTCGTCGGCGATACCAGCGGCGAGCCGGGATCGCTTTCCCGGATCGTCGATGTTGGCCCGCGCAAAACGGTCTTGCGGCGCACTGCCGACGATGACGATCCCTATGAACGGCCCATCGTGGCCAATGCAGACCAGTTGGGCATCGTCGCCGCACTAGCCGATCCCCCGCCTCGGGTGGGCATGATCGATCGCATCTTGGTCGCCGCCTTCGACGCCGGCCTCGAACCGCTCCTGGTACTCACCAAAGCCGACCTTGCCGCACCCGACGGATTGATGGCCACCTATCGTCCGCTGGGATTGAGAGTCGTCGCCGTCGAACCCGGCACCAACCTCACCGAGCTGCGCGATGCCTTAAAGGGCCGCCGAAGCGTCCTGGTTGGTCATTCTGGTGTCGGCAAATCCACCTTGGTCAACGCGCTCATTCCCGGCACCGATCGCAGCATCGGTGCCGTGAACGAGGTGACCGGGCGAGGCCGACACACATCCACCAGCGCAATCGCTTTGGAACTGCCCGGCGGTGGCTGGGTGATCGACACCCCGGGAGTCCGCTCCTTTGGTCTCAGCCACGTCACCGCCGATTCCTTCATCGCCGCCTTTTCCGATCTTGCTGAGATGGTGTCGGAATGCCCTCGCGCATGCCGTCATGATTCGCAATCGCCCGAATGTGCCCTTGATGCTGCTGTCGCTGCGGGAAAGCTGACTTCAGAACGGTTGGAGTCGTTCCGAAGGATGGAACGCGCCTTCGGCTAGGTTTAGCCATATGGCTGAGCAATCCTGGATGGACGATCTCCGGCTGGCCCATGTTTTGGCCGATCAGGCCGATGCGATCACCATGAGTCGATTCAAGGCCACTGACCTTCAAGTCACCTCCAAACCTGATCTGACCCCGGTGACCGACGCAGACATGGCCGTCGAGGATGCCATCCGAACGAGCCTGTCGCGGACCCGTCCACGCGACGCGGTCCATGGCGAGGAACGCCCTGACTCGGGCTGGGGGCCCCGACGCTGGGTCATCGACCCGATTGACGGCACGGCAAACTTCGTCCGCGGTGTCCCCGTCTGGGCCACTCTCATTGCACTGATGGAAGGCCAAGACGTCGTCGTCGGCCTGGTTTCCGCCCCGGCCTTGTCCCGACGCTGGTGGGCCAGCAAAGGCGGCGGCGCGTTCACCGGCCGCGGTTTGTTGCAGAACTCGCGCTGCCGGGTTTCGCGGGTGGGTGAGATCAGCGATGCCAGCCTTTCCTACGCCTCCATCGGAGGCTGGGTCGATGACGGACGCGGCCAGCAGTTCGTCGATCTTTTGCGCGAGTGTTGGCGCACCCGAGCCTTCGGCGACTTCTGGAGCTACATGCTGCTCGCCGAAGGCGCCGTCGATCTCGCTGCTGAGCCCGAGCTGGAGCTCCACGACATGGCTGCGGTGTCAATCGTTGTCACTGAGGCCGGCGGCACGTTCACCAACTTGGACGGCGCTCCCGGCGTCCAAGGGCCAGGAGCGTTGGCCACCAATGGTTTGTTGCATCCCGACCTTGTCGAACGGCTGGCTCGCTAGTCAGGCGTCGTCGCGGCGAGTCTTGATCCGGGGCACTGCCGCCAGGAGATCTCTGCTGTAATCCGTTTTCGGTGCCCGATAGATCTGCTCCGTCGGCCCAGTTTCCACGACACGTCCCGATCGCATCACCATCAGCTGGTCGCACAAATGGCGCACCACCAACAAGTCATGGCTCACCACAATCAAACTCAAGCCCGATTCATTGACCAAATCGGCCAAGAGATTCAACACCTGCGCCCGAACCGAGACGTCCAAGGCTGAGACGGGCTCGTCGGCGATCAACACCTCAGGTTTCGGGGCCAACGCCCGAGCAATGGCTATCCGTTGACGTTGCCCACCGGAAAACTCGTGGGGATACCGATCGCCACTATCGCTCGGCAGACCCACCGCTTCAAGCACTTCGGCGAGACGCTCGCGGTGGTTCATCGAGCCCAATTGGCGCCGCAAGAGCGCTGATCGCAACGGCTCAGTGACGATGTCCCCCACCTTCATCCGGGGATTCAACGAGGATCGTGGGTCCTGAAAGACCATTTGAACCGCACTTCGCAGACCGCCCAGTTGACGTTCTGGCAGACCGCTGATCGGCATCCCGTCGAACCAAACTTGGCCTGAGGTCGGGCGGTCCAAGGCGGCGAGAAGGCGCACCAATGTCGACTTACCTGAACCGGACTCTCCGACGATCCCCAGGCGCCCGCCACGAGAGAGCCGCACATCCACTCGATCCAACGCCAAGACGTCGCGTTGATTGTTGCGATAACGCTTCGTCAACGCCTCGGCACGATAGAGCAGGTTCATCGGGGGTTTCCCCCTTCGACGTCAGCGGAGAAATCGCCCACTGTGGGCAACCGACTTCCCGGCGGCACCTGGTCCAGCGCGGCTGCGGCGACCAGGCCGCGAGTGTACGGGTGCTGTGGGCGGGTAAATAGCTCAGCGATCGTGCCGTGCTCGACGACATTGCCTTCTTTCATCACCAGGGCCTCGTCGCAGACTTGGGAGACCACCGCCAGGTCGTGGCTGATGAACAAGCAGGCGGCCCCGGAAATGGTCAGAGCTTGGTCCAGCCGCTCCAACACACGGGCCTGGACGGTGACATCCAAGGCAGTGGTCGGCTCGTCACAGATGATGAGCTCTGGGGAGTTAATCATCGCCATGGCCAGCGCAACCCGCTGCCGTTGACCGCCGGAAAGCTGATGTGGGTAGGCATCCGCAGTGCGTTCAGGATCGGCCAAACCGACCTCGCCGAGCATCTCAACAACCCGGGCGCGCGCGGGTGCTGAGTCGGTGCCGTTATGAAGACGCAAAACTTCAGCCACTTGACGCCCAGCCCGCATCGTGGGGTCCAGGGAAGTCATCGGCTCCTGAAAGACCATTGACACCACTCTGCCGCGCAAACTCGCGGCGTCGGCTTCAGCAACCGACGTCATTTCGGTGCCAGCTAGCTGCACCGATCCGTCGACATTGGCGTATTCAGGTAGCAACCCCATCACCGCCAACGCGGTGACCGATTTTCCCGAGCCAGACTCGCCAATCACCCCGAGCCGTTTGCCTGCGGACAGCTCGAAACTGATCTGGTTGACCGCCGGACGCCGACGGTGCCCAAAAGTGACCTGAAGGTCCTTCACTTTCAGCAGACTCATGGCACCTCCCGCAAACGAGGATCCAAGTAGTCGCGCAAGCCGTCGCCGAGCAGATTAAAACCCAGCACAGCGATCGCAATGGCCAACCCCGGCCACACCGCCTGCCACGGGTCGGTGAAGAGGTACAGCTGAGAGTCGCGAAGCATATTTCCCCAGGTCGGCTCCGGGCGAGGGGTACTGAGCCCCAGATAGGACAGTGCCGCTTCGGCCAGGATCGCCATCGCAAACCCGACCGACACTTGAACCCCCAGCACCGGAGCGATATTGGGAGCGATATGGCGCGACATGATTCCCCACCGTGACGTGCCTGCCACCCGGGCCGCCAGCACAAAGTCCGCGGCCATCACCTGCTTGGTTCCCGCCCGCGACACCCTCGCGAAAGCGGGGATGCTGGCGACTCCGATTGCCACCATGGCGGTCACCGTCGAGGCACCAAAGACTGCGGCGAGCAAAATGGCCAAGAGCAAGGCCGGGACGGCGTAGATCACATCGGCGATACGCATCAGCAGTTCGTCGCTCCACCCGCCGTGTTGCCCGGCAAGCACCCCCCACGGCACGCCGATAATCGCACCGAGCCCGACCGAGATTACGCCGACGACCAAGGTGGTCTTGGCTCCAGCGATAATGCGGCTCAGGATGTCGATACCGAAGCCGTCGGTTCCCAGCACGTGCGGCCAGTTGGGCAGCAGAAGTCGATCGCTAGGCACGACGCGAATCGGGTCAAAGGGCGTCCACACCAGCGACAGCATGGCCATTGCGGTGACCAGAGCGACCAGAACCAGACCGGTGATCAGCTGCACTCGCTTCATTCGGCCTCCTGCCTAACCCGCTGCCGCGGATCAATCAGCAAATACGCCACATCCACCAACGCAGAGATGACCAGCACCGCAAGCACCAAAAACATCACGACTCCCTGCACAACGGGAAGATCGTGTTGGGTGACCGAACTCAAGAGCAGCGACCCTAAACCGGGCAGGTTGAAGACACTTTCCACCACGATGGCCCCGACCAACACCGAAGACGCCTGCAAGCCCAAGATCGTCACCAACGGAATGGCGGCATTGCGCAGGCCATGGCGCAACAACGCCCGCATGGGCGTCCAGCCGACCGCACGTGCCGTCCGGTAATAGTCTTCGCTGAGCACCTCCAAAAATGCTGATCGGACGTAGCGGATCAACACCGCAGCCTGGACGGTGGCCAACGTGATCGCGGGCAGAATCATGTGGGACGCCCATCCCGCCGGGTCCTTACTCAACGGAACGTAGCCGTTTGCAGGCAACCACCGTAGCCAGACAGCGAAGACCATCACGAGCAGAATCCCGCCCCAGAAAACCGGGATTGCCATCCCGAACTGCGCCGAGGCACTCACCGTGATGCCGGACCAGGACCGGCGTTTCAGTGCAGCAATCATGCCCGCAGGCACCGCGATCAGCAGCGACCCGATCATGCCAAAAAAGACCACCCAGGCCGTGACAGCGATCCGGGGAGCCAGCAGCGACATGACCGAGTCGGTCGAGATCATCGAGTTCCCCAAGTTGCCCGTGACCAGGCCCCCCAGCCAACTCAGGTACTGCACCAGCCAGGGACGATCGAGTCCCAGCTGGTCACGCAGCGCGGCAACGTCTTCAGGCCTCGCGTCGAGGCCCATGATCGTTTGAGCGACATCTCCGGGCAGAGCATTCGTGACCGCGAAGATCAACAACGATGCCCCCAACAAGCTCGCCACGAAGATCCCCAGCCTTTTGGCCAGGCGCGGCAGCATTTGCATCACACCGTAGCCAGCCTTAGCGTCGTGAAATCGCGGTCAAGTCAAAGCTCAGCGCGGTCGCGTTCTGCGGGACTCCGGTGATGTCGGCTTTGGTGATCACCAGGTTTGGCAACACGAAAAGCCAGATTGCGGCAGCATCGTTGGCCAAATAGCGCGCGGCCTTCTTCATCCGCGCCACACCCTTGCCGTCGGTGGCGCCGTCTGCGGCGGCATACAGCTTCTGGTACTGCGGGGAGTTGTACTGCCAGTAGTAGCTCTTGTCGGCAAACATCCCCAAATCGCGAGGCTCGATATGGGCCACGATGGTCATGTCGTAGTTCTTCTTGTGCAAAACGTCATCCAACCACGTCTGCATCGGAAGCTCATCGATCTTGACTGTGACACCGATATCTCGTAGTTGGCTGGAGACAAAAGCGGCCCCCTTGGAGGCGTATTGGAAGTTGGGAACGCGCATCCGAAGGGTCAGTCCATTGGCGAACCCGGCCTCTTTCAGCAGTTCCTTTGCCTTGGTCGGGTTATAGGGGTACATGCCGCTGAGATCTTCGTACCAGGGGTCGGTAGGCACATCCATGGTGCCGATCAGCGCGCCTTGACCGTTCCAGATCGTGTCGCGCAGCGCCTTGCGGTCAATCGCCATCGTGAGGGCCTGGCGCACCTTGAGGTTTGCCAGCGCTGCATTCTGATGGTTCAACCCGAGCGTCACTTCGCCGGCCGTGCTACCGCTGATGGTGGTGAACCGGCTGGTGTCGGAAAACTGGTTGATCGAGTCAGGCGCTTGCAGATTGGAGATGACGTCGAGCTCGCCAGAAGCCATGGCCGCTGTCATGGCATTGGGATCCAGGAAGTATCGGAACGTCACCTCGGTGAACCTCGCAGGCGTCCCCCAGTACTGCGGAGCCTTGGTCAAGGTCAGGCTTTGCCCCTTTGCTTGTGAACCGACAACGTAGGGGCCTGAGCCTCCCGTCGCGTTCCCCAGATCGCCAGAGAACGACGGATCCAGCATGATCCCGACTGTCGAGGTCATGTCGTACAGCCACATCAGCGAGGGACGGGCCAGGTTGATCCGCACAACGTTTGGAGCCACCACGTCGGCCGAGGAGATCAACGCCGTCTTTGTCGACAAGGCACTGATCAGCTTCGGGTCACTCTTTAACCGCTTGATGTTGGCGACCACAGCTTGGGCGTCGACGGGCTTTCCGGACGTGAACTTGGCTGCAGGATTGAGGGTGAAGGTGTAGCTCTTGCCATCAGAACTGGCCTCCCAGCGTTCAGCCAAGGACGGTTGAAGCTTTCCGGAACCGTCGACCTTCACCAAGGTCTGGTAGACGTTGTAGAGCAACACCTGCGGAATCGATGCTCCGTCGACATGCCAGAGGTCTAGCGAACTAGGCTCAGCCGTCGCACCAACCACCAGCGAAGCAGCCGAGCCCGACGAACCGGCGCAGCCCGTCATTCCGAACCCCAGACCCATAGCCGTCAATATGGCGATGAAAGTGGTCATGATTGGCCGCGAAGACCCGCGCGATGCACCGAAGCTCATCTACCCTCCTGGAGTGAACGCCCTCAGCATTTGAGGGACTCAAGATCAAAGGTGGCTAACAGCCTGCCTGGTCAGAATCCCCTCGCTAATGCGAGGGAGCGCAAGGAGTCTACCCGAGGGGTGCTCCGCACCACTATGTATCGTTTCACCGCGATCTTCCAGGCGCCTTCGGCAGGCGCGATTTGGGTGATGGGGGCCTGGTGCCCTAAGCTTGTGATTCGCGACGCGGGGTGGAGCAGCTCGGTAGCTCGCTGGGCTCATAACCCAGAGGTCACAGGTTCAAATCCTGTCCCCGCTACCAAAATAGTGGCCCCTGACTAGGCATTACGCCGAGTCAGGGGCCACAACAATTCCCGGATTCACCCGACCCATTTCAGCCCTCGTGACGCCCTTGGCGTCCGTGCAATGCCAGCGCGTTTAGCACCGAAGCCTGCGCGTCACCGGCGGTGGCCGGAAGGACAGTGATCTTGGCCGAATCGAGCATCCGCGCCATGCCTCCACCCATTCCACCGGCCACGACGAAACCAATGCTGTGATCTTTCAGAAAGCCGATCACGCGTGCGTGATGAGATCCATGGCTGCCCATGTCGTGGCTCACTTCCCAGGCCACCTCATGTACCTGCCAGTCAGCAATGTGGCCGTCCTGGACGTCGGCGACAGCCACCCAATGGGCTTTGCCGAAATGGGCACCTCCGGAACCATCCGAATTCACCGGAACCAAAACCTTCATCAGTACATCAACGTCCTTCCTGGGCCGACAGCCATCCTAAGTCGGCCGTCGCCGCTCAACGAGCCGGGCATGCGTAATGCCACTCACTGGGAGGATTGCCCATTTCCTCCCACCACCATCCTCGGCCAGCATGGATATCACCCACTGGAGGAACCCCCGCCAGTGAGTTGGGTTCGATGGTGCCGCATCGTCCCGACGTCAATCCGACCCGCGCCTGGTTCAACGAAGCACCAGGCCGGGATCGGTGTGATGAGATGAGTCAGTGGGTTCACACGACGTCAATTACCCGATTCATACAACACAGCTGACCAACGGGCTGCGCGTGGTCATTAGCCCCGACCATTCGGTTCCCGTAGTCGCGGTCAATATTTGGTACGACGTTGGATCCCGCGACGAACTGCGCGGACAACATGGCTGGGCCCACCTTTTTGAGCACCTCATGTTCTCCGGTTCGGCCCACGTCGCCAGCGGCGAACACCTTCAACTGCTGCAAAACCTGGGCGCCGCCGTCAACGCCACCACATGGTTCGACCGCACCAACTACTTCGAGACCTTGCCATCTGGGGCACTGGACCTTGCGCTGTGGCTGGAAGCCGACCGGCTCGGCACTTTGCCCGAGACACTTACCGACCACAGTCTGGAAGTGCAACGTGAAGTGGTGACTGAAGAAAAGCGGCAGCGCTACGACAACGTGCCTTATGGGGACGCCATGGCCAAGATCGTGGCATTGACGTTCCCCAGCGATCATCCCTACGGACACACCACGATTGGCGATCCTCGCGATCTCGCATCGGCAACGACCCAGGCCGCGGCGGACTTCTTTCGTCGCCACTATCGGCCGGACAATGCCGTCCTCACTCTGGTGGGAGATGTCAGCCCGCGCGACGGGTTTCGGAAAGCTGAACAGGCGTTCGGACACCTGCCAGGTGGTAACCCAGAAGAACGCGTGCCGACTGACCCCTTGTCCCCGCTATCCGGTGTACCCACCGAGGTGATTCGCCGCGCGGTGCCGGCCGACGCCAGTTACCTTGCTTGGCGACTACCCGTTCGTGACACGCCCGAATATGACGCCTGCGATCTCGCAATGGCAATCCTCGGTCAGGGGCAATCATCGCGCCTGCACCGCGACACCGTCCGCGACCGGCGCCTCGCCTCCGCAGCCAGCGCCCAAGCATTGCCCCTTGCCGCCGGTACTTCATTGGGGCTCGTCCACCTTCGGGCACTCCCCCACCTCGATCTGGAGAAAGCCCACAACGAAACCATCCGGCACCTAGAGAAGCTCGCCGTCGACGGCCCCACCGAAGCCGAGCTTGCCCGCGTCAAAGCGCAGTTCGCCAGGGAATGGCTGACCGACTTGTCCCGCTTTGATAGCCGAGCCGACCTCATCAGCACTTACGCCACGGTGCATCACGACCCTGAACGGATCAACCGAAGACTCCAGGAGATTCGCCAGATCAGCGCCGATCAGGTCGCACAGGCGACCGTCACCCACCTTCAACCGAGCCAACTCGCTCACCTCGAATACCGCACGGAGGCCAGCCATGAAGCATCCTGAGCGTCGCCCGTCGGTGCCCAACCCGCCGCACTGGCACTTTCCGGCACCTCAATCGTTCTGGCTCGACAACGGTCTTGAAGTATTGCTCTGCCATCGTCGAGGCCAACATGTTGCATCGGTTTGTCTGTCTTTCGACATTCCCCTCACTCTGGAACCGACCGAGCGCGAAGGCGTGGCCACCATCACACAGCGGTGCGTAGACGAAGGCACCCGTCAGCATCCTGGCGCCACCTTCAGTGCAGCGCTGGAGAACATCGGGGCAAGCCTGGACGGGCACGCGGGCCTATCAGCAAGCCAGTTCTATCTCGATGTGCCGATCCCACAGCTGGGCGAAGCATTGAGCCTGTTGGCCGAAGCAGTGTGCTGCCCGGAGCTGGACTCCGCCCAAGTCGAGCGACACTGCGAACTACGTCACGCAGAGATCATCCAAACCCTGGCAAGTTCGGCCCAAACCGCAGGGGTGGCATTCCGGCAGGCCTGCATCCCTCCGCGGTTCCGAGCCTCGCGTCTCGCGGGGGGAAACACCGACACTGTCGCTGCCATTACCGCCCGCGACGTTCGAGCCTTCCATTCCCGCTATTACCGGCCCGAAGGCGCCACACTGATCATCTCCGATGATCTGGATGCCAAATGGTGTTCCCA
>CAYWIN010000052.1:0-10759 GCA_964458365.1 uncultured Propionibacteriaceae bacterium | reverse complement strand
CGGTAGCGCCTTCCGTCGCAGTCGTGCGGTGTCCGACCGCATGGTCAAAGGCGTGCACTTCCTGATGCGCAAGAACAAGATCACCGAGTTCAACGGCTGGGGCACGTTCACCAGCCCGCACACCATCAACGTGACGGGCGAAGACGGTTCGGCCACCGAGCTGCGTTTTGAGAACTGCATCATCGCTGTGGGCGCAACAACGAAGATGCTGCCAAACACACAGGTAAGCAACCGCGTATTTACTTATCAGGAACAAATTCTTTCTGCCGATCTTCCATCGTCAATCATTATTTGCGGCGGTGGCGCAATTGGTACTGAATTCACATACGTCCTTGCCAATTATGGCGTAGACGTCACCATAGTCGAATATCTCGATCGCATTGTTCCCAACGAAGATGCCGACATTTCCGCTGAGCTCACAAAGTCTTACGGAAAACTGGGCATTAAGGTTTTGACGGCCACAAAGGTTGATTCCATCGAGGAACAGGCCGATCAGGTGATCGTCCGGGTAAGCCCAGCCAGCGGGGGAGAGGGGCAGGAGCTTCGCGCCGACCGCGTACTCCAGTCTCTCGGATTCCAACCCCGCACCCAGGGCTACGGCTTGGAGAACACGGGAGTGAAGCTCACCGACCGCGGAGCGATTGAGGTTGACGACTACCTGCGCACCAACGTTCCGAGCATCTATGCCATTGGTGATGTCACCGCACGCATGATGTTGGCCCACACCGCCGAAGCCCAAGGTGTCGTCGCCGCAGAAACTATTGCGGGCGCCGAAACAATGCCCATTGATTACGCAATGATTCCACGAGCCACCTATTGCCAGCCTCAAATTGGATCTTTCGGATACACGGAGGCTCAGGCTAAGGAACGCGGTTACGACGTTAAGGTCGCCAAGTTTCCCTTCAGCGCTAACGGCAAGGCTCATGGAATGGGGGATGCGACCGGTTTTGTGAAAATTGTTGCCGACGCTCGCTACAACGAGCTTCTCGGCGCACACATGATTGGGCCGGATGTTTCTGAGCTTCTTCCAGAGCTCACCTTGGCTCAGCTGTGGGATCTCACCGCCGACGAAGTTGCTCGCAACATTCACGCCCACCCGAGCCTGTCAGAAGCCGTAAAGGAAGCCGTCGAAGGCATCGCTGGGCACATGATCAACCTTTAGGCACTGCTTGATGTGGGCGAAGCGCCTCCAGTGTGTGATCTACGCATGATGATCTTGCAGAATCCACAACTGGGGGCGTTTCGCCGTCACAGACAAAAGCTGCCACTTCTTCGCCTGCCCCACCCCAGCACGTCTGTCCGATAATGTACATTATGACATTTCAGTGGAGTTTCCCCTCCCCACCGTCGCGAGTCTGCCTCCGCCGGTGTTACGCATCAGCGCCAACCCTCTGCACTCCACACCTGCGCAGCGTGGCCGTAAAACACCCCCACCGATCAATCTCCGTCAATGAATGCGTCACCACATTGACGCCTCCCACCCTTCGGCGCCACACCGGCATCAACACTTGCAGGCTTAAGCACATTGGCTTAACTTTGAGAAATGAAGCCTGAAACCTTCACGTTTGCGATCATCGCCGATCAAGTTGCCAGCCGAGAGAATCCTGATCGAGTCCCCTCCGCACTCTCCGTCCTCAGACGGATTCCTACCGAGCTGCCCTTTGAACGCACAGCCGGCGACGAGATCCAAGCTCTCCTTCGCCATCCGTCCGCCGTCGTCGAAGCTATCGGTCTGCTCACTCGACTCAGTGACTGGCGAATCGGCATCGGCGTCGGCCCAGTTCAGCTCCCCCTGCCCGCATCCACCCGCGAGGCCCGCGGCCCGGCGTATTTCGCCGCGCGGGACGCCGTCGCAGACGCCCGGCGCCAACCCACATCCTTCGCATTGCGGCTTCCCGAAACTGTCAGCGGCGACCGGTACCGTGAACTTCATCAGGCAGCGATCGATGCTGAAACCGGCATTTGGCTCTGGCGTGGCACGCTCGCTCGACGCAGCCCGGAAGGATGGGAACTGATGGATCTCCTCGACGCGGGCTACTCCAATGCCCAGGCGGCGAAGGCGCTCCACATCAGCCCATCCGCCGTGAGCCAGCGTTTGCAGGCCGCTTCCCGCGAAGAAGGCCACCGCGGTGCCGAGCTGGCCATGCGTCTGTTGAACCGAATCCCACAACTCAACGAGATCGACGCACAGTGACGCCCATCGTGGGTGTGGCACTGAAACTGCTCACCATCGCGCTTTTGGGTTTCGTCGCCGTTTTTCTGGGCAGCCCACTGGTCACATTGCTCTTGAAACATGTCGACTCTTCGACCTCGCCGGAGCCAACGGTCGCACTGCGTGGCGGACTCTGGATCGGACGCCTGGAGCGACTGGCCATTTTCGCCGCCATGCTCGCCGGTTTTCCCGAAGGACTTGCCATCGTTCTCGCGGTGAAAGGTCTTGCGCGCTACCCCGAGCTACGCGCCACCAGCCCCGGCACCGCTGAACGCTTCATCATCGGCACGTTCGCCAGCGTGCTCTTCGCCAGCGCATGTGCCGGGCTCGCGGGATGGCTGATCACACTGTGGTGAGGTCTGTGCTTGCCTCACAATGGGCCGGCCTCATGCCGTCGGCGCCTTCGCTGGGCGACGAACTCTTGCAACGTTGGTCGGCACCGGGGCGCTATTACCACGACCTGCGTCACCTGCACGAAGCGCTCACGGCACTCGACTCACTCGGCTCCCCCACCCAAATCGAATACCTCGCCATCTGGTTCCACGACTCCGTCTACGCCAATCAACCGGGCCTCGACGAGCGCAAGAGCGCCGAACTGGCCACACGACGCCTTACCGATGAGCTACCACCACCGGACATTGCCGAGATCTGTCGACTAATTCTGCTCACCGCAACACACCAGGTTGACTCCAACGACGACTCCGGAGCGCGGGTCTGCGACGCCGACCTCGCCATCCTCGGCGCGAGCCCCAACCGGTATCGCGAATCGGTAGCCGACCTTCGTCGCGAACACGCCAACGTGCCCGACGGTGAATGGCGCCGATTGCGCCAGCAGGTCCTGACTGCGCACCTTCAAGCCGCCAGCCCTTTTCACACATCCACCGCCGTCAGGCTTTGGCAGGCTCAGGCGCACCGCAACCTTTGCGAGGAATCGACGGCGCTGAACCAGTGATCCATATCCAAACCCGCCAGTGCCCTCCGTATTCGCCACGCCACCACCTGTACGCAGCGAATGCTGCATGTGGCGACATCGTGAGGCAAGATAGCTCCATGTCGGACTGTTCGCTGGCGCACACCCCACCCCTCCAAGAGCACCGGTTTTCCCGCTTCCAGGCAGGGCGGTGCTGATGACTGAACAGCTTCGGCTCGGCCTGGATATCGGATCAACAACGGTCAAAGTCGTCATTCTGCGCGCTGAGAACGTCATCTTCAGCGACTATCGACGACACAACGCCGACGTTCGAGGCGAGCTTCGGCGATTACTTGGGGAAGTCAGCGCCCGATTCCCGGATACGACGTTTCTCAGCGCGGTCACCGGATCTGGCGGCGTCCAGGTTGCCGAACTCATGGGCGTGCCCTTCGTCCAAGAGGTCATTGCCAGCACTGAAGCCGTCGAGCGGTCTATTTCCAAGGCAGATGTCGTTGTTGAACTCGGCGGTGAGGATGCCAAGATCACCTATCTTCACCCCACTCCTGAACAACGAATGAATGGCACTTGCGCAGGAGGGACCGGTGCATTTATCGACCAAATGGCCACTCTGCTTCATACCGACGCGCGCGGACTGTCCGATCTGTCTTTACAACATCAGAACCTCTACCCCATCGCTTCGCGTTGTGGAGTCTTCGCAAAATCTGATCTCCAGCCGCTGATCAACCAGGGAGCGGCACATCCCGATCTCGCTGCTTCGGTCTTCCAAGCCGTTGCGCTTCAGACGATTTCAGGACTTGCGGCGGGGCGTCCGATTCGCGGGAACATCGTGTTCTTGGGAGGCCCCCTTCATTTCCTCCCTGGCCTCGGCGACGCATTCCGTCGGGCCCTGGCCGGCCAGGCCACCGATTTCATTACGCCCGACGATGCCCACCTCTTTGTAGCCCTTGGGGCCGCCCTGCTCGCATCTGGGCATCCGCGCACGGTTCCCGCAATGCTGGACGGTTTGCGCCGCGCAATCCCGTTGACAATCAGTGCCCCCGCCATGCGTCCGCTCTTCGCCAATGCACAGGAACGGGCAGAGTTCACCACTCGTCATCAATCGACCACACTCCCCCGCACCGAACTCGCCGACGTTCGCGGAGGCTGCTTCCTCGGAATCGACGCGGGATCCACCACGATCAAGGCTGTCGTGACCGACGCCGAACACCGAGTGTGTTTCACCCATTACTCATCCAACGGCGGCGACCCTGTTTCTGCCGCAGTCGCCATCCTGCGCGAAGTACACGCAGCTCTCCCCGAGCAGGCCTACCTCGCTCGAAGCTGCGTCACCGGATACGGTGAGGAACTCATTCGAACAGGTTTGCGAATCGACGACGGCGAAGTCGAGACGATGGCGCACTATCGGGCCGCCGAGGCCATCTGCCCCGGCGTCGACTCGGTGATCGACATCGGCGGACAAGACATGAAGTACCTCAAAATCCGCAACGGCGCGGTGGACTCGATTGCGGTCAACGAAGCGTGCTCTTCGGGCTGCGGTTCGTTCCTGCAAACTTTTGCTCAAACCATGGGTACGGATGTGAAGTCCTTCGCGCATGCGGCCCTGGAATCCAGCGCACCGGTAGACCTGGGGAGCCGATGCACCGTCTTCATGAACTCCTCGGTGAAGCAAGCCCAGAAGGATGGCGCCGATGTCGGCGACATCTCTGCCGGGTTGTCCTACTCGGTGGTTCGCAACGCCTTGTACAAGGTCATCAAACTCAAAGACAGCCACCAACTGGGAGAGAAGGTCGTCGTCCAAGGTGGCACTTTCCTCAACGATGCCGTCCTGCGAGCCTTCGAACTCCTCACCGGCGCAGAAGTTGTGCGCCCCGACCTGGCGGGTTTGATGGGCGCCTACGGTGCAGCCCTCACCGCGTCGGCGCGGTATCTGGAGTCGGAACGTTCCCAGGTGATGAGCGCTAAAGAGCTTCTCGGGTTCAGCGTCAACACCGAACTCGACACGTGCAAGCTCTGCCAGAACCACTGCCAGTTGACCATTTCGGCGTTCAGCGACGGTGCCCGACACATCTCGGGAAACCGGTGCGACCGGGGGGCAGGGACCGTGCCCGACGCAGTCGATTCGGCGTTACCCAACCTCTATGCCTACAAGTATCGGCGGGTGTTCAGCTACCGTCGGCTCACCAAGGAGCAAACAACGCGGGGCGACATCGGGATCCCGCGGGTGCTGAATATCTACGAGAACTATCCGTTCTGGTTCACGGTCTTGACCTCGCTGGGCTTCCGCGTGATCTTGTCCAAGCGCTCGGACCGCAACACGCTAACGGAGGGTGCGGAAACGATCCCCTCGGAAAATGTGTGTTACCCCGCCAAACTGTCCCACGGGCACATCGAAGACCTTCTTGACCGCGGGATCACCACCATCTTTTACCCCTGCATTCCCTATGAGCGTCAGACCATCGCCGAATCTGACAACCACTTCAACTGCCCCGTCGTCGCCTACTACCCTCAGGTGTTGGCTGCCAATGTGCCTCGGCTTCGCGAGCCCGGAATCCGCTATTTGATGCCTTTCCTCAACCTGGATGAGCCCGATGTCCTTCCCAAACGCATCGTCGAAACGTTCGCCGAGTTCGGCGTCACGATGGACGAAGCCGTTGCTGCGGTCGCTGCCGGGTACGCCGAAGACTCTGCGGTGAAACAGGACATTCGCGCCGAAGGACAACGTGCCCTGGCCTGGCTGACCGAGACCGGTCGCCGCGGCATTGTGCTGGCCGGACGCCCGTATCACATCGATCCGGAAATCAACCATGGCATTCCCGAGTTGATCACCGGGTTGGGCATGGCTGTGCTGACCGAAGACGCCGTGATCGACACCCCCCAGCTCGTGCGGCCACTGCGCGTCCGTGATCAATGGGCCTACCACAGCAGGTTGTACGAAGCCGCTGCGGTCAGCGTGACCCGCCCGGACCTGGAGTTGGTCCAGCTGAACTCTTTCGGATGCGGCGTGGACGCGATTACCACCGATCAGGTCCAGGAAATCTTGGAAGCTGCAGATGGGGTCTACACCGTGTTGAAGATCGACGAGGTGTCCAACCTGGGCGCGGCTCGAATCCGTCTGCGCTCACTGAAAGCCGCCACCGATCAGCGTCGGGGAAGTTCAGAAATCGTTACCTATGCCGACGACGTCACGCGCGCACCACGGGCAGTCTTCACCGAGGAGGCCCGCAAGGCCCACACGATCTATGCCCCACAGATGGCTCCTATTCATTTCCGGCTGGTGGCCACCGTGATGCGCAGGGTCGGCTACAAGCTCGAGCTTTTGGAGACCGCCAGCGCCGAAGATGTCGAAGTTGGCCTGAAGTATGTGAATAACGATGCCTGCTATCCAGCGATCATGGTGATCGGACAGTTGGTACATAAGCTGCTCACCGATGGTGATCCGGACAATTCCTCGGTCATGATCACCCAGACCGGCGGCATGTGTCGGGCAACGAACTACGCCGGCATGCTTCGCAAAGGGCTGGCCGACGCCGGGCTGGAGCAAGTGCCCGTCGTTGCGGTCAGCGTCCAGGGATTCGAAGAGAACCCCGGCTTCAAGCTCACTCCCCTGATGGTCCATTCGGGGCTTCAAGCCCTCGTTCTTGGTGACCTGCTGCAAGCCGTCTTGCTTCGAGTGCGACCTTATGAAGAAGTTCCTGGCAGCGCTGACGAGCTATATCGCCGATGGGACGCGATCTGCCAGGAATACCTGACCGGGAATCGTCACAGCGAGACATTGGGTCGTCGGATTGGCTTCAACCGCCTCGTGAAGTCGATCGTGTCCGAGTTCGACGCCTTGCCCTTGTTGCCCATCCCGCGCAAGCCTCGGGTCGGTCTGGTTGGAGAGATCTTGGTGAAGTTTCATCCGGACGCCAACAACAATGCGGTCGGTGTTATCGAGGCCGAAGGCTGTGAGGCCGTGCTGCCTGGGTTGGTGGAGTTCTTTGGCCAGGCCCTCTACACCGGCGACTGGAAGTGGCACAACCTGGGGATCGGGAAGAAGTCCCGGCATGGCAAAAAGCTGCTTTTGTGGCTCATCGAGCAGTACCAGGAGCCCATCAACCGTGCGTTGGAACACACCAACGGTAAGTTCACCCCCCAATCGCATCTGGACCGGATGGCCAAGCGGGCCGAAAAGGTCATTTCGCTCGGCACTCAGGCTGGCGAGGGCTGGCTGCTCACCGCAGAGATGATGGAGCTCATCGAGACGGGCACCCCCAACATCATTTGTGCCCAGCCGTTTGCATGCCTTCCCAATCACGTCGTCGGCAAGGGAATGTTCTCCCAGCTGCGTCGCACCTATCCCCAGGCGAACATCACGTCGATCGACTATGACCCCGGGGCCAGTGAGGTCAACCAGCTGAACCGAATCAAGCTGGTGGTTTCCACCGCCTTTAAGAATGCTGAACGGGAGGCTGCGGCCAAAACTGACGATGCCGCGCCGGTTTCTCCGCACAGCCCGGCCTACATCAAGCTCGACGGATAGAGCCCAGTTCGATCAGGCCTCGAATGGAGTGGGGTCTCCCGCGCCGCGACGTACGACCTCGACTCCCCCATCGGTGAAATCGACCACCGTAGTCGGTTCAATGCCGCAGTCACCGGATTCGATAATCGCATCGATCAACTGGCCGATTTCGGCGTCGACTCGCCACCCCTCGACCAACGGATTCTCCTCTCCAGGCAGAATCAACGTCGACGACACCAGCGGCTCCCCCAGCGTGCTCACCAGCGCGCGTGCGGTGGCGTGATCAGGCAAACGCACTCCGACGGTCTTTTTCTTCGGATGCAGCATCGCTTTGGGCACCTCACGGGTACCGGTCAATATGAAGGTGTAAGGCCCTGGAGTGGCTGCCTTCACCGCACGAAAGACGTCGTTGCTCATCTCGACATAGCGCCCCAGTTGGGCAAAGTCGCTACAGACCACCGTGAAGTGATGCCGTGCATCCAACGCGCGTAGGGCGCGAATGCGATCCAGCCCTTCCCGGTTTCCCAACTGACACCCCAGGGCATAGCCAGAGTCTGTGGGGTAAGCGATCAGACCACCACTGGTGATGATGTCGCACGCCTGACCCAAAGCCCGCGGCTGAGGGTCGCGATGATGTACCTCGAAATACCGAGCCATTCAAGCACCTTAGCCGCTCGCCACTAGGGTGTGAGCCATGTCTTTGTTATCGGTCCCCACGTCGGAGCTTCGCCGTCGTACCAGTCTGAAGTGGTCAACGTACCCCGCCGACGTCCTGCCCATGTGGGTGGCCGAAATGGACGTTCGCTTGCCCGATCCTGTGCTTGAGCGTGTGCGCCACGCCCTTGATCTGGGCGACACCGGGTACCCGCATGGCGACGGATATGCCCAGGCGTTCGCCGCCATGGCGCAGACCCGGTGGAGTCTCGACCTGGATCCCACCCATCAGATTGTTCGCGCCGGTGACGTGATGAACTCGATCCTGGCGCTTCTCCAACTGGTGACCCAGCCAGGCGATGCCGTGGTGGTCAATCCGCCGATCTACCCGCCCTTTCGGAAGGTTGTCCAGGAGTATCAGCGCACGCTGGTAGAAGTTCCTTTGACCGGGGAAGGTCGCCTCGACCTTCCCGCGCTCATGCACGCCTTCGCGGGCCCTGAGCGACCGCGTGCGTACCTGTTGTGCACCCCACACAACCCCACCGGCACCGTCCACACCGCAGAAGAACTCACCGCCGTGATGGCCGCAGCTAACGCCCACCATGTTCAAGTGATCGCAGACGAAATTCACGCCCCTCTTGTTGATCCAGGCACCACATTCACTCCCACCATCGCCGTTCCTGGCGGGGAAACGGCGTTGGTTGCCACCTCCGCGGGGAAGGCCTGGAACTTGGCCGGATTCAAAGCCGGGCTGGTTGTTGCGGGAACTCAAGCCGCCCAGTTCTTGCCACGGATTCCCCCACTGGCTCGCGAATCGGCCGGACACCTGGCAAACCTCGCGCACAGCGCAGCCTTGACCAGCGCCCAAGGTTGGGTGGACCAGCTGATGCTGGAGATTGCCGCCAACAAGGAACTCTTGCGCAGAGAACTCGCCACACACCTACCGTCGGTTCGGTACCACCCGACCCCAGGCACTTATCTGGCTTGGGTCGACTGCACCGACCTCGGCTTGACGAACCCAGCACAGGCATTCCGGGATGTTGGCCGGGTGGCCTTCTCCCCCGGCGTCAACTTTGCAAAAACCCACCGTCAGTGGGTGCGCATCAATCTCGCCTGTTCACCAGATCTGGTGGTCGACGCGGTACAGCGAATGGTTGCCACGGTCCAGGCCTAACGGTCGGCCACCAGGTCGGCCTTCGCATAGCCGTTGGCGCTCAAGCTCTTGATTCCGATCAACGACAGCAGGACAGTGGGCGTCCGGACGGTGGTATGAACTTCGACCGCAGTGCCATTGATCCGGGCATTGCCGAACACATCGGGTTCGGAGGCAAGCAACCGATTTGCCGCGCTCACCGCAGCCATCGGCGCGCCCGTTTGGCCAGCGAGCCGATGCGCTGCCGCCGCATCGCTTCCCACCCGCGCACCTGCCGCTGCCACTCGCTCTGCCCGCCGACTTCCGGCGGCCTGTGCCCCTCCGTCAATCACGAGCCCCACCATGACCAGCAAGACCGGGACCAGTAGCGCGACCATGGGAGACATCGACATTCCCTGTTGGCTGTGAACGCGCATCAAGGTTCCCTCCGGTCGACATTTTGGGGCGCCCCCATTGTGCGCATGTTGGATCGTTCGAAACCAACCCCATCCACAGTTTCTTTCTCCATTGATCGGTAAGCTCTGTGCCGCCGAGCCTGCCGAGCGTTGATTGGAACACGATGGTTCAAAAAGTTGCCCTACTGACCGCTGGCGGTTTCGCCCCGTGCTTGTCGTCGGCGATCGGCGCACTGATCGAGCGCTACACCGAAGTCGCGCCCGACGTCGAAATCATTGCCTACCGCAATGGTTACCAGGGTCTGCTTTTGGGCGAATACCTGGAAGTAACCGACGCGGTGCGGGCCAAGGCGGCGCTCCTCCATGAATACGGCGGCTCCCCGATCGGAAACTCTCGAGTCAAGCTCACCAACGCGCGTGACCTGGTCAAACGCGGACTCGTTCCCGAAGGACTCAACCCGCTCAAAGTTGCGGCCGATCAGCTCGTCGCTGACGGGATTTCGATCCTGCACACCATCGGTGGCGATGACACGAACACCACCGCGGCGGATTTGGCAGCCTACCTGGCCGAAAATGGGCACGCCCTCACCGTGGTGGGACTACCCAAGACGATCGACAATGACATCATCCCCATCCACCAGTCGATGGGCGCCGATACGGCGGCCGAAATGGGCGCCAACTTCGCCAAGAATGTGATGGCCGAACACAACGCGGGCACCCGCATCCTGCTGATCCACGAGGTAATGGGGCGAAACTGTGGCTGGCTAACCGCCGCCACGGCGCGCAAGTATCACGAATGGGTTGACAGCGTCGAGTGGCTGCCCGAGATCGGACTGAGCCGCGAGGCATGGGACGTGCATGCGGTTTTCGTCCCCGAAGCTGCGTTGGATATTCACAACGAGATCGCCCGCCT
>CAYWIN010000051.1:0-10942 GCA_964458365.1 uncultured Propionibacteriaceae bacterium | reverse complement strand
GTCGAACTCGCAGGCCTGGCCAATGACGATTGGACCCGAACCGATAACCAAGATCGACGAGATGTCTTCACGACGTGGCATCAGGCGTTCCCCTCTTTAGCCGCCGTATTGGCCGCGTAGCTGGCCATCATGTCGACGAACCGATCGAATAAGTAGGACGCATCGTGCGGCCCGGCGGCAGCCTCGGGGTGATACTGCACCGAGAATCCCAGCAGTTCTCCGGAAGGCCCGTGCAACTCCAGCCCTTCGACCACATTGTCATTGAGATTGATATGGGAAACGCGGGCCGGGCCCCAGCGGGTCGCTGTCGGGGCGTCTCGCGGCGCATCCACGGCGAAGCCATGGTTGTGGGCGGTGATCTCAACCTTCTGGGTGCCAAGGTCGATCACCGGCTGGTTGATTCCGCGGTGCCCATATTTGAGCTTGTAGGTCCCAAAACCCAATGCGCGCCCAAAGATCTGATTGCCAAAGCAGATCCCGAAATAGGGCAAGCCTGCATCCAACACCTCAGCGAGCAGCGCGACCGCCTCGTTCGCCGCGGCAGGGTCGCCCGGGCCGTTGGAAAAGAAAACCCCGTCAGGCTTGAGGGCTTGAATTTCGGCAAGGGTCGTGGATGCGGGCAGCAGATGAACCTCGATGCCGCGCTCAGCCATCCGCGTGGGCGTCATATCTTTGATGCCCAAGTCGATTGCGGCCACGGTGAACCGTGCGGTGCCAACTGCGGGAATCCGTTCTGGTTCGGTCACCGTGACGTCGGCGACGAGATTCGCCCCAGCCATCGGCGGAGAAGCCAACACCCGGGTGAGGAGCGAGTCAGGGTCGAGGTCAGTCGTGGAGATCCCGACCCGCATCGCGCCACGCTCCCGCAGGTGCCGAGTAAGGGCTCGGGTATCGACTTCTGCAATCCCCACCACACCTTGATCTCGAAGCTCCTGGTCGAGAGAGCGATTCGAACGCCAGTTGGAACGGACCCGAGACAGTTCGCGAATCACATATCCCGCCACCCAGATCCGGTCGGACTCATCGTCCTCGTCGTTCCAGCCGGTGTTTCCGATATGTGGTGCCGTTGCGACGACGACCTGGCGGTGATAGCTGGGATCGGTCAGAGTCTCTTGGTAACCGGACATGCCAGTGGAAAACACGGCTTCGCCGAAGGTCTCCCCCTGCGCTCCGAAGGAGACTCCACGGAAATGGCGGCCGTCTTCCAGAACCAGCAAAGCAGGTACGGCGGTAGCGCTGAGGTGACTATGTGGCATAGATGTCCTTGCATTGGGCGGTCGAACTGGTCCGCTCACGGACCCGAACGAGCCTAGCAAACTGAACGCGGGGTCGAGGACCGCCCCCGCTGGTCGGACGGGATTACTGTGCCGGAAGGTGTTCAGCGACCGACGACAGCAGCCCGTTAAGGAAGGCTGGGGATTCATCGGTAGAAAGGTCCTGGCACAATCCGACCGCTTCGGCCAGAACGATGTCGCGCGCGGTTGACGTCTGGGTGAGCTCGTAGGCAGCCAGCCGGGCAAGATTGCGATCAACCCGCGGCATCCGCTCCAACGTCCAGCCAGCGGCAAGCTCAGCAGCAATCCGTTGGTCAAGTTCGTCTCGGTGCGCGGCGACGCCTTCAACGAGTTCGACGGTGAAATCTCGAACGGGTGGACTGTTCTGGGCTTGGTGTGCAGCCAAGACCTCACTGATGGTCAGCTGGCGCAGATCGGCCTCAAACAGGATGTCCAGCGCCCGCTTCCGGGCTTTGGTGCGCGCCGAAGAGTGACGGGAAGGTTCGGTCTCGGACACCCTCAGACCCGACCGAGGTAACTGCCATCGCGGGTATCCACCTTGACGGTTTCCCCGGTGGTGATGAACAAAGGAACGTTGATCTGCAGACCTGTCTCGACGGTGGCTGGTTTCGTACCGCCGGTCGAACGGTCCCCTTGCAGACCAGGTTCGGTGTAGGTGACTTCAAGCTCCACAGCGGCAGGCATGTCGATGTACAACGGGTTGCCTTCGTGAAGGGCCACCGTGGCCACCTGGTTTTCGAGCAGATAGTTCTTCGCGTCGCCCACAACTTCTTCAATCAAGTTGAGCTGTTCGTAGGTCTCGGTGTCCATGAACACGTAGGCGTCGCCGTCGTGGTAGAGGTACTGCATATCGCGACGATCAACGATGGCCGACTCAACTTTGGTGTCGGAGTTGAACGTGCGATCAACGACCTTGCCGGAAAGCACATGCTTGAGCTTGGAACGCACAACGGTATTGCCCTTGCCCGGCTTGTGGTGTTGGAACCAAATCACTGCCCACAACTGACCGTCAAGATCGAGCACCATTCCGTTCTTCAAGTCATTGGTGGATACCGTTGCCACAGCGCGCCTGCCTTCTGATGGGATCGTGATTCGCGGTCGCTAAGTTTAGCGAGCCGATAGTAACCCAGCGAACCGAGGCCAGATTCAGCTCCGAGAGCGAGTCTGCTCGCGAATCTCAGAAAGGAGATTGAGCTTTGCCTCGGCGTGCGGAAGGGAATGCTGCCTCATCCATTCGGCAGCGTCGGCGTTGCCGGCCTCCGCGAGCCCGGCGATGACCTGCGCAATGACCTCTGGGGACTTGTTCTGGCTCATCTTTGCCTTGCCGACGAGCTTGGTGATCCGCAGTTCCACCCCGACGATGGAACGCAAGAGCTTTTCCACCGCTTCGGCGGGCAAATCGTCGACGGCGTGGTCTTCGCGACCGGCGCTGAGCCGGCGCACAGCGTCCAACGTCCAATCGGGGTCAGGATGGGCAATGAGTTCGCCGTGGGCATGGACGGTGATGTAGTTCCAAGTCGGCACGCTCGGAGCGTCGGGGCGGCTCAGCCATTCGGCGTCCACATAATCCTGAGGGCCATTGAGAATGAACAGCGCCTCGCCCTCGTCGCGCCACTGTGAGTTCACCTTGGAGACATGCCCAATCAGCGTGCCGTTCTCGCCGCTCTCAGTGAAAAGCATCGGCACGAAGGTTGCCTGTAAACCACGTTCACCATGGGTGACCAGATCGCCAGCCGTGACCGGGCTCAGCAAGCGTCGCGCTTCGGCGGTGGACAGCGCGAAATGGTCGGGGATGTACATCAGTCCTCCAAAATTGCGTGATAACAGTCGACGAGATCGTCCTCGTCGGCAGATTCCAAGATTCGGGCTTGGCCGAGCGCGCTGAGAACGACGAAACGCAACACCGTGCCGCGGGACTTCTTGTCTAGCCCCATGGTCTGGCGTAGGTCTTGCCACGGATGGTCGGGCAAGGCGATCGGCAGCCCCGCCTGCCCGAGAATCTGGCGGTGTCGCTGGACCAAAGCGTGATCGATCAGCCCAGCTCGATGCGCGAGCTCTGCAGCAAACACCATGCCGATCGAAACCGCCTCGCCATGACGTCGGGTGTACCCCTCCGCAGCTTCGATCGCATGGCCCAAAGTGTGTCCGTAATTCAGGGCTTCGCGGCCGATGTGCTCGCCGCTGCTCGTTCGCTCGGTGAGGTCATCGCCGACCACAGATGCTTTGACCGCGACCGAGCGTCGGATCAGCTCCTGTTGCCGGGTGGAACCCGGGGCTAACGCCTGTGCCGGATCGGCCTCGAACTCGTCGAGAATGATCGGGTCGGCGATAAAACCACACTTGATCACCTCGGCCATCCCAGAACGCAGTTCAGCGTCGGGAAGGGTGAGCAGGAAATCGAGATCACAGACCACTGCAGCGGGTTCGTAAAAGGCCCCAGCTAGGTTCTTCCCGGCAGCGAGATTGATGCCAGTCTTGCCGCCAACCGCAGCGTCTACCGCGCCGAGCAACGTGGTGGGCACCGCAAGGTAGGTGACACCTCGAAGCCACGTCGCAGCCGCAAAACCAGCCAGGTCGGTCGTTGTGCCTCCGCCGAAACCGACGATGGCATCCGACCGGGTGAAGCCGGCTTCGGCGAGCCGATCCCATACCGCAACCAGAACATTGCTGGTTTTCGCCGGCTCACCGTCAGGCACCTCGATCGGGACAACCTCGCCGGGGAAGCCTTCCAAGAGTTCGTCAACCTGGTCAGCCAGCCGGGTTGGGTGGATGACCGCGACCTTGTCGGCCCCCGCCAAACCTGGAACCAACAGTTCTCGGGTGCCCGAACCGATGAAAACCGAATAGGGCGCCGCGGCGGAGACGTCCACGACATCAAATGTCATCGATCCTCCTGCGGGTTGATGATCTGGTCGAGCACCTCAGAAAGACTCGCCCGATCGGTCGGGATCACTTGGCTGGCGACCTGTGAGTACCAGCCTGCCCGGGAATCGAGGTCCGCGTCGAGTTGAGCGCGAATCGCCGAGACAGTTTCGAGGCCGAGAGTCAGCATGCCGAGGCGTCGGGTGGCCGTGGAAACCGAGGCTTGCAGCCAAATTGTTCGACGCTGTGTCAGCGCGGCGCGTACTTTGGACGACGCAACGGCTCCGCTGCCCAAAGCAATCACGACCGGACGGGCGAGCACAGCCAGGCAGACGTCTTCTTCGGTCGCTCGAAAGCGGCCTTCGCCGCCAGGTTCGGCGAATAGCTCAGCGATGGGTGTACCCAACCGGGCTTCGACCTCGCGGTCGGTATCCAACCAGCCGGCTCCCCAGGAGTGCGCGACGCGTTCGGCCAAGACGGTCTTCCCCGCGCCCGGAATACCAATCAGGACCGGTTCACGAATCAAGCCAGGCCTCGCTGAGACAGGTGGGAAAGGTAGCTCCGGTAGTTGTCGCGGGTTTCGGCTAGCGAATCCCCGCCGAACTTCTCCAAAGCAAGTTCGGCAATCACCAAGGCGACGACAGCCTCAGCCACAACGCCGGCCGCAGGCACCGCACAGATGTCGGAACGTTGATGGTGCGCAGCGGCTGCCTCGCCGGTGGCGACATCAATGGTGCGCAGGGCCTGAGGAACAGTGGCGATCGGTTTCATCGCGGCGCGGACCCGGACCGTTTCGCCATTGCTGATGCCACCTTCCACGCCGCCAGCGCGGTTCGAGAGCCGGGACGGGCCTGGCTCTCCAGGAATGATCTCGTCGTGGGCTTGGCTGCCACGCACTCCGGCCAGGGCGAAGCCGTCGCCGACTTCGACACCTTTGATGGCCTGGATTCCCATCAAAGCGCCGGCGAGGCGCGCGTCCAACCGTCGGTCCGGCTGTGTGTGGGAGCCAATTCCGACCGGAACGCCGTAGACCACGACCTCGATCACTCCGCCGAGGGTGTCTGCTGCGGATCGGGCCGCTTCGATTTCGGCGACCATCGCCTGACTCGATTCCCGATCTGCACATCGGACCGGATCAGTGTCGATCACAGCGCGGTCGTCGGGCCCAGGCAGCGCTGTCGACGGTGCAGATGCCGAGCCGATCTGCACCACATGGCTCAGCACCTCGATGCCGAAGGCCTGCTGCAGGAAATTGGTGGCAATGCGCCCGAGGGCGACGCGCGCCGCCGTTTCGCGGGCGGAGGCTCGTTCCAAGATTGGGCGGGCGTCATCCCAGTCGTACTTGGCCATGCCCGCCAGGTCGGCGTGCCCGGGACGCGGACGACTCAGTGGAGCATTCCGCGCCAGGTCCGCGAGAACCTCGTCGTCAACAGGGTCGGAAGCCATCACCTCTTGCCACTTGGGCCATTCGGAGTTCCCGATCATGACCGCAATCGGCGATCCCAATGTCTCGCCATGCCGGACCCCGGCGAGGATCGTCACCTCGTCGGCCTCAAAGGACATCCGAGCGCCACGCCCTGTGCCGAGCCGACGCCGCGCCAGGGCGTCGGCTAGGTCGTCGCTGTTGACGGCAATGTGCGCCGGTAGTCCTTCAATGGTGGCCACCAGCGCGCGCCCATGGGACTCCCCTGCCGTCACATAACGAAGCATGATCCTGGCCGATTCCTACTTGCACTTCGCATGGTTGGCCGGTGAAGCTGCACACCACCGGTCGAAGACTTTGCCGTTCTGATCGTGTTCTGCCTGGCTGGTGGCGAACAGCGTCTCACCGGTATCGAGGTTGACCACTCTGAAGTACGTCCAAGGCCCATCTTTGGGGTGCAGCGCTGCTTCCATCGACTTTCTGGATGGCGAGGTAATCGGCCCCTTCGGCAGCGCGGGAAGCAGGTAAGTGTTCCACGGCGTCTTCTTCTTGCGTTCCGCGGGAGTGGTAAAGACCCTTCCAGTGATTCCGAGCCCGTAAGCCACGGTGGCATCCGATCCGAGTGCCATCTTGGTGTGGAGGCGGTTGTAAAAGACGCGCGCGATCTTGGCTCGGTCTTCTTCGCGGGGGCCTGCTTCCTTTTCGATGATGCTGGCCAAAGTCAGAGTCTGGTACGGGGTAAGGCCCATCTTCGCCGACTCGGTGGCGAAATTGAGGTCTGTGGAAACATCACTGAACTGCTTGGTGACGAGTTTGATCACCGATGAAGCCGTCGGTTTGTCCGGCACTTCGTAGGTGTCCGGGTACAGGAAGCCTTCTAGCCCATTTTGGGCCCAAATCGGCAATCCCAACGCCTTCCAGTTCTTCGCTGCGGCGTTGAACTCTGCTACCGGAATACCGGTGGCCTGCGACATGACCTGGAATTGCTGCGCCAGCGTGCGCCCATCGCGCAAAACCATCTTGTTGCGCACCACACTGTTCTTGTCCAACAGCATGGCGACCGCCTCTTTAGCCGGGATCTGGGTTCGCAAGTTGTACTTGCCGGCCTGGATCGCGTCGGAGGCGGCTGCGGCTCGCACGAAAGCCTTGGCCGATTTCACGACATCGGCGTCGACGAGGATTTGCCCAATCTGATTAACACTGGAGCCCTTGGGAATCGTCACCACCACCATCGGTCCGCCGGGGCCAAGATAGTCCTCGGTGGTGCGATATTCGGTCCATGCTGCGTTGGCCTTCGAAAAAACGAAAACGCCACCGCCGAGCAGGATGATGAGCGACAGACCCACTGCGAAGATCGATCGAAAGCGATACCAGAATTCCTTCTGGTTGATCTTGCCGGTAACCGGATCGCGCCAGTCATCAGAGCTCGGGTCGCTCATTCGGGTTCCGTCCTTCCTTGACGGTCGGGCTCGTAAACGCAACGTCCGGCAGGTGTGCCGGTATTGCGTTCGAATTGCAAAGCTGACTCCAAGAGTGCCACAGCGGCGGCCTGATCGATGATGGCACGCTGCGCTCGACTATTTCGGCCAGCGCGAGATAGCTGTCGAGACGCCGACACCGTGGTCAAGCGTTCGTCGACCAGTCGCAGGGGAAGATCAGGCAAAGCGTTGGAGATTTGGTCAGCAACGGCATGCATCGCTTGAGCTGCCGGCCCGTCTTGTCCAGCAAGGTCCCGAGGCAGCCCTAGCACGATCTCTATGGGCTGATATTCAGCGGCAAGATCGGCAATGGTCCTCAGCGCTTCCGGTCCGGCCGCGACGGTCTGAACGGGATAGGCCATGATCGCTCCCGCATCACAGGCGGCCACGCCGATCCGGGCTTTTCCCCAATCGAGGGCAAGTCTGACGCCGGTACGCATTACGCCGAGGTCAACGCCGAACGAATCGCGCCGAAAGCGGCATCGGATGCGTCCACGAGGGTCCCGCCGCCTTGAGCCATATCGTCGCGGCCTCCCCCACGTCCGCCCAGGGCGGCAGCACCGACCTTGACCAGTGCGCCAGCCTTGACACCAAGTTCTCTGGCCTGGGGGGTCGTCGCGACGATCAATACCGGCTTGGTGCGGCCGCCAATCAAGGCGACCACCCCAGGCTCGCTACCGAACCCGTCACGTACCTTGGTCGCAAGCGTTCGAAGGTCTTCGCCGTCAAGGTCGACAAACCGATGACTCGTCAAACGCACACTCCCGACCGTCTGAGCTTCGGCAAGGAGTGCCGGAACCTGTCCCTGAAGCTGCTGCGCGGTCAGGGCCGCGATTTGTTTCTCGGCGACCTTGATGTCGGCGATGAGTTTGCTGACACGCTCGGTGAGTTGGTCTGGCTGAACTTTGAGCAGATCAGAAAGCCCGGCCACCAAAGCTCGCTCTTTGGCCAAGGCCGCGAAAGCATCATCGGAAACGAAGGCTTCAATCCGGCGCAGTCCCGATCCGATCGACGACTCAGACATGAGCGAGAGCAGCCCAATCTGAGAGGTGCGGCGAACGTGAGTGCCACCGCAGAGCTCTCGAGACCATGCCCCACCGAGCTCCACGACGCGCACAACATCGCCATACTTTTCGCCAAACATCGCCTGTGCGCCCAACGCCTTCGCATCGGCGAGGGCCATCTGAGAGTCCGTCACCTCGTAGTCGGCGCGGATTGCCTCATTGGCCACACCTTCCAGTTCTTCTTGCATGGCTTGGCTGAGAGCCTGAACCGAGTTGAAGTCGAATCGAAGGTAGCCCGGCTTGTTGTACGAACCAGCCTGGTGAGTGGCTTGGCCGAGCATCTGGCGCAGCGCGGCGTTCACAATATGGGTTGCGGTGTGTGCCTGACTGGCCCGGTGGCGAGCTTGAGGATCGACCGCAGCCAACACCTGTGCGCCTGTGACAAGCTCTCCGTCGTCAACCCGCACCGTATGCACCGCAAGCCCTTGGACGGGGCGCTGAACGTCGAGAACTTCCAGACTCAACCCGTCCCCGGTGATCAAACCGGCGTCAGCGTCTTGACCGCCAGCCTCGGCGTAGAACGGAGTCTGGTCGAGAATGACCTCGACGACATCGCCAGGCTGCGCCCTATCGACCATGAGCCCGCTGGCGACGATTCCCCGCACCCGAGTTTCGGCTTCCAGATCGGTGAAGCCCAGGAACGGGACTTCACCTTTGGCACGCAATGTTCGGTAGGCCTCGGTGGACGCGGCCGCACCCTTCTTCGACTTGGCATCAGCCTTGGCGCGCGAGCGCTGTTCAGCCATCAAAGTGTGGAAACCCTCGCGGTCCACGGAAAGCCCTTGCTCCGCGGCCATCTCCAGGGTCAGGTCGATGGGGAAGCCATAGGTGTCGTGCAGCTGAAAGGCATCGCTACCGCTGATCTGCTCGGCGGTGTCAGTCTTGGCGCGCGATGCCGCGAGATCGAAGATCTGAGTGCCCGCCACCAAGGTACGACGGAAGCTCTCTTCTTCGCCGTAGGCGATCTGAGAGACCCTCTCCCACTCAGCGTTGATCTCGGGATAGGAAGTGCTCATCACCGCGCGACTAATCGGTAGTAGTTCGGGCAGTACCGGATCGTGGACGCCCAACAACCGCATTGCCCGAATGCTGCGCCGGAGCAGCCGACGCAAGACATAGCCGCGCGCCTCATTGCCGGGGGTCACCCCGTCGGTCATCAGCATCAGCGAGGAGCGAATGTGGTCGGCCACCACGCGCATCCGCACATCGTCGGTGGTATCAGCGCCGTAGCTCTTGCCGGACAACTCGGCGGCCGCGCTGAGCACGGGACGCACCTGGTCAATTTCGTACATGTTCTCGACACCCTGAAGGAGCAGGGCGACGCGTTCCAAGCCCATCCCGGTGTCGATGTTCTTCGCGGGAAGCGGGCCATCGACATCGAAGTCATCTTTGGCGCGGACGGCGCGAAGTTCCTCTGTTTGGAAAACCAAGTTCCAGATTTCCAAGAAGCGGTCTTCGTCTGCCTCGGGTCCACCATCGCGCCCGTAGGCCGGTCCGCGGTCGAGGTAAATCTCTGAGCATGGTCCCCCGGGCCCGGGGATCCCCATATGCCAGTAGTTGTCCTTTAAACCACGACGTTGAATGCGGTCATCGGGCATTCCGGTTTCTCGCCAGAGCGCAGCGGCTTCATCGTCGTCGTGAAAAACCGTCACCCAGAGTCGATCAGGGTCGAAGCCGAAACCGCCCTCGGCTTGCGAATCGGTGATCAGCTTCCAGGCAAAGCTGATGGCCTCGGCCTTGAAATAGTCCCCGAAGGAGAAGTTGCCCGCCATTTGAAAGAAGGTGCCGTGCCGTGTGGTTCGGCCAACTTCTTCGATGTCGAGGGTGCGAACACACTTCTGTACGCTCGCCGACCGAGCCCAGGGTGCGTCCTCAGCGCCAGTGAAGTATGGCTTGAACGGAACCATGCCCGCATTGACGAAGAGCAACGTCGGGTCGTTGTAGACCAGAGGCGCCGAGGGGACGATCGTGTGCCCGTTCGCGGCAAAGAAGTCCAAAAAACGGCGCCGGATGTCGGCGGTCTGCATAGCTTGTGCTCTCCTGTAATACCGGCAGGTGGATGGGTCGGAACCGAGAAAGCCTCAGTCGTCCAGCCCAGTCGCTTCGCGCAACTCCGCCTCGCGCTCGGTCATTGTCTCCATGAGGTTGTTGAAGAAATCTCCCAACCACGCCGATGCACCCTGCTGGGTCTTAGCGATGTGCTCAGCCACACCCTTGGGCGTGAATCGCTCGTAGAACTCGCGACCTTTGAGGATAACGACTGCGGCAATGGCGATGCCTACAACGAACCAGAATAGCTTCTTGCCCATCACTTGCCCTTTCGCTTCTTGCCACTGACCGCTTGACGAAGCCCGTAGGTGAATGCCGCGGTCTTGATCAGGGGACCGCCCAAAGTCGAAGAAAAGATCGTCGATAGCTGGGCGGCATTCTCCGACACCACAGAAGCATTGGCGCTCACTGTGGCGAGGTCATTTGTGACCAAGCTGAGCTTGCCCAGTTCGTCGTTGGTCGCGGTAACCGTTCCTCTCAGCTCAACCAAGATCGGCACCGCATTGTGACCAATGTCGCGCACGGCCAACCGTGTCTCTTCCAGCACTCGACCGAGCTTGAGTAAGGGCACAGCGCTGAAACCAACCAGGGCGACGGCCGCCATAGCGGCGATCAGGCCGGCGATCTCTCCGACAGACATGGGCTACCTCGCAACGGGATCGGTGTACTCACCGCAGCCTAGTGCACGCTCGGCTCCCCCGACGGCTTGCGGATCGCCGAACGGCTCCAGCTTCCATCGTTGCGACGGCGGGCAAAGAAGACGGTGAGGAC
>CAYWIN010000050.1:1046-10965 GCA_964458365.1 uncultured Propionibacteriaceae bacterium | reverse complement strand
GGTCGTCCCCTTCGTTGAGGACGATCGGGAGATCGCCTACCGCGCCGAGGCCCAGGCGAGCGCCCCGCTGCCGGGCGGCCGTCCGGCCGTCGTGGCACCCGCCGGCGCCACCGGCCGCCGCAAGGAGGCCATCGCCCGCGTCCGGATCGTCCCGGGCACCGGCCAGTTCTCGATCAACGGCCGCACGCTCGAGGACTACTTCCCGAACAAGCTGCACCAGCAGACCGTGAACGAGCCCTTCGTCACCGCGGCTGTGGTGGACGCCTACGACGTGATCGCCACGATCACCGGTGGCGGCGTGACCGGCCAGGCCGGCGCCCTCCGCCTGGGGATCGCCCGCGCGCTGAACGCCGTGGACGCCGAGGCCAGCCGTCCGGCCCTGAAGAAGGCCGGTCTGCTCACCCGCGACGCCCGCGTCAAGGAGCGCAAGAAGGCCGGTCTGAAGAAGGCCCGTAAGGCTCCGCAGTACTCCAAGCGCTGATTCGGAGCGTCCCCTATGGCGCGACTTTTCGGAACCGACGGAGTGCGGGGCACAGCCAACCTCGATTTGACCGCCGAGATTGCTTTGGAGCTGTCGATTGCGGCTGCTCACGTTTTGGCGGAGGCTGGTGCCTTTTCTGAGCAGCGGCGGCCGCGTGCTCTGGTCGGACGTGACACTCGCGCAAGTGGGGAGTTCCTCGAAGCCGCAGTGGTCGCTGGGCTGGCATCGGCCGGAGTTGATGTCGTCCGTCTTGGGGTGGTTCCCACTCCGGGGGTGGCCTACCTGGTGGGCGCCATGGAAGCTGACCTGGGCGTGATGCTCTCGGCAAGCCATAACCCGATGCCCGATAACGGGATCAAGTTTTTCGCCCAGGGTGGGGTCAAGCTTGACGACGCCATCGAAGATGCCATCGAAGAGCGGATGGGTGAGGTCTGGCTGCGTCCTACCGGTGCCAGAGTCGGTCGGGTCAGCGAAGATCTTGGCGCAATCGAGGGGTATGTGGCCCACCTGGTGTCCAGCCTGGGTGGCGATTCCAGCCTTGAAGGTTTGAAGGTCGTCATCGACTGCGCCAATGGGGCTGCCCATATGACAGCACTGGCCGCTTTCGAGGCTCAGGGTGCTCAGGTGGTGGCTTTGCACGCGCAGCCTGACGGCTGCAACATCAACGATCAATGTGGCTCAACCCACATGGAGTCTTTGCAACAGGCTGTCGTCGCTGAAGGCGCAGACCTCGGCATTGCGCTTGACGGAGATGCCGACCGTTGCCTGGCGGTTGACGCCCGCGGCGACATGGTTGATGGGGATCAGATCCTGGCAATCCTGGCCCTGGCCATGCGAGAGACGAAGACGCTTCATTCCGACACGGTGGTGGCCACGGTAATGAGCAACCTGGGTTTCATGAAGGCCATGAAGGCCGCCGGAATCCATGTCGATCAGACCAAGGTCGGCGACCGCTATGTGCTGGAAGCGATGAACTCCAACGGCTTCGCCCTCGGGGGTGAACAGTCTGGCCATGTCATCATGAGCGAGTTCGCCACCACCGGAGATGGTGTGCTGACTGCTTTGCACCTGGCAGCCCGCATGGTACGCACCGGTCGGACGCTGGCCGATCTTGGCGCTGTCATGACGCGCCTTCCGCAGGTGATGGTCAATGTGTCCGGTGTGAACAAGGGGCGGGCTGGAATCGACCCGGTGGTGACTCACGCCGTTTCGGAAGCCGCACAGCAGTTGGCTGATCGAGGACGAGTCTTGCTGCGACCATCGGGCACCGAACCGCTCGTGCGGGTGATGGTCGAGGCAGAGTCCGAGGACGAAGCCCGCGAGGTCGCCGAGCGCCTGGCAGAGGTCGTCCGGCAGCGTCTGTCCTTGGAACCGGTCAACTGAGCTGACCGACCTGTCCCCAGATGTCCGCGGCGGGTGGGCGCGGGGAGTCGAAATCGGTAGCCTGTGCCGTGAGCACATCCGACGGGTGAGTGTCGTTGATGATGCGGTTGGTTTTTGGGGACAACGTGATCTGAGGGGATGCTGTGCCGTCGTATCCGATCGACTGGATTGATCGCCAATGGCTGGGGATGGCGACCGCAGGAGTCTTGGGGCCGGTGCACATGCCGTCGCTCGAGGACCTGAGGCAGGCTTTTGTCGAGTTGGCGACATACGGCGACCGAACCCGGCTGGGATTCACCGTCGACGCGAAGACCCACCGGTGGATGTTTGACCCTCATCACCTTGCTGAGATGGCCGAAAACTGTGTCACCGACGACGGATCAAGCGAGCTGGCCCCCGATGCCAGCGAGGCCAGCGTTTTTGACCGGATCGATCAACTCGCCGGCTTTGACGCAACGTTGGACCACTATCCGTCCCAATTCGTGCGTTCGGGGTCACTGCTGAGCTACCGAAAGAATCACGCAGTGGGCGATGCCCAAGCCATGCTCAATATGAGCAGCGGGCTGGTTCATGTGGCCAGCACGGGCAGCATTCCCAAATGGGCGACCGAAAAACTTGATCCGCGTCCGCTGTGGTCGGCCTTTTCCCACACCTTCGGTGCGGAGAATCACAGCTTTCATGCCGCGCTCAAAGATCGGCTATCCCGCAAAGACAAGCAGCTCTTGGCGCCGCCGCCGGGGCCGCAGGTGGAGTGGCGCCCTCGCCCAACGTCGGTGACCACGCTGTTCACGAAGGAGAGCTGGAGCCAGGTCAAAGAATGGCGCAAGGCCCACGCGCCGGAGGCATCGATGGCCAGCACGTATCTGGTGCTGATGCGACGCGCGTTGCAGGCGGTCGGAGTACCGCTCAGCGCTCAGTCCAAAGTGCTCTACGACTGTCGTCGACATCTGCCGCGTGGTTCTCACGTGCGGGGAAACTTCGTGGTGGCGTTCAGCCAGCCGATTGCCGACGAGGTGAATCAGGCTGCAGAGCAAATCGCGCACACAGCCACCAGCGGAAGAGTCCTCATCACTTTGGCTGGATCGGCGGTGCGGTCCATCGGTCACAAAGAGCTGGTGATGCCCACCGTCGCACCTCAGTCACCGGTCTTCGACGTCACATTTGTGTTTGCGCCGCGCAGTCGCGAAATTGAGGTGCTGCCGTGGGCCCGAACAGACCTGCGGGCCTATGGAGCTTTGTCGACCACATCAAGCCCCACCGAGTTGGTCCTGACCATGATGATCTTGGCTGGACGGCTTGCTGCCACCTGGTCTTTTCAGGGCAACGTGCTTGATGAAGGGCTAGTCCGCCAGGCCAATGCGTTGATGGAAGAGCAGCCGCTTTCTTTGCTTGAGGCTTAGCGCGCCAGGTTTTTGGCCAGAAACCCCAGCTGCTGAGGCAGGACTGACTGCCAGTAGACGGGGTCGTGGGCTCCGGGGCCGAAACTGACAGTTGGCGGTTCGACCACCGGCGTCGATTGCAGAATCTCGGCGAAGTCGCGGTTGCCCGGGTAGAAGGGGTCCTCGGTGCCGCAAGCCAGGAAAATGGGCAAGTTGGCGAGCCGACTGGGGCGGATGAAGAAGTTATTGGCGGTGAACTCGGCGCGAGTCATCCACTGCTTTTGTGGCACCCAGTCATATTTCTGGTAGCAAGGTGCGCTGATCGCTGCGATGGCTTTGAGCTTGCCGCGCAATTCGGCCGTGGCCAGGCGCAGCGTTCCCCAGCCACCCATCGACCAGCCGGTGAGTGCCATACGGCCCAAGTCCAGACCGTGGCGGGCGAGCAGCGGCAGGAAATCCGACACCAGCATCTTTCCGGCGTCTACCTTGCCGATCTTCTGCCAGAAGAGCTGTCCGCCGTTGACCGCAGCGATCGCGAACGGGGCGGCCCCTTTGCGGATGAGCTCGAGCGCTTGGGTGGTGTATCCCAAGGACTGCACATCGGCGATCGTTGCGTCTATTCCGTGAAGCACCACGATAACTGGGAGCAAAGAACCGGCATCGGTGCCTGGGGGATACCAGATGGCCCAGGGATGATCTTGACCGGTGGCCGAAGAGGAGAGTGTTCCCGTGACGATGCGACCGTCCGGGTTTTCCGGCGTCGTGCAGCCGACCAGGATCGGTGCCAAGCACGCTGCGGTGAGCAATGTGCGTCGCCCGACATGTGAGGTCAGTACGCGTGGTGCGTTGACAGACATCTTCCTCCGAGATGGATGTGGCGTGCTGGATGGGGTGAGGCTCGGATCAGCCTAAACCCGCACCTGCCCGGCGAGGCATCAGTCGAGCCGTCGCCCCAGGACCTGCACATACTGCGGGACGTAGCCCAGATGAGTGTAAAACTCGATCACTTCGGCGTTCTCTGAGCGGACCATGAAGTGGACCTTCGGCGCACCTTGGCGGCGGAGCCAGGTTTCGGCTCCGGCCATCAGCCGACGCCCCAACCCCCGACCGCGATAGGCCGATCGTACGGCCAGGTAGTAAACCCATCCGCGGTGTCCGTCGAATCCGACCATCACCGTGCCTACCAGCAACCCGTCTGCGCGAATTCCCAGGATTGTTGACGACGGATTGTTCATGGCGCGAAGGTAATCGGCTCTTGCGTCGTTCCACGGCCGAGTCAGGTCTGCGTCCTCCCAAAGTTGGACGGCGACTCGCGCATCGTTACTGGTGAGTGTTTCGATCACTGCTTTCCCCCCGGGCCCATCCCAAAAACTTGGCCCGTCCCCGTGCCGAAGGATACCGGCCAAAGTCTCTCTTGGGGAGGGGGCAAAGGATGTTCGTGCGCTCGGCTCAGACTTTACGAATTCGAACCCAACTCACCTGGTGATCGGCACCTTTGCGCAAAATGACCGTGGCTCGGCCTCGGGTGGGCCGAATGTTCAGATCCAAGTTCGGGCCGTTGACGGTGTCCCAAATATTGAGGGCCATCTGGGTCGCTTCGGCTTCGCTCAACGAACTGAATCTCACGAAATACGAATCGGAGTCTCGAAAGGCGGTGTGCCAAAGGTGCAAAAAGCGGTCTAGATACCACTGGCGAATATCTTCGGCGTGGGCGTCGACATAGACCGAGAAGTCGAAAAAGTCACTCACCGAGAGGCCACTGGTGCCATTGGAACGTTGTCGGGGTGGCTGAAGGACGTTCAACCCTTCGACGATCAGAATCTGCGGCTGATTGATCGTGGTGACTTCGCCGTCGACGATGTCGTAAATGTGGTGGGAGTAGACCGGTGCGGTCACCGTCGGAGCGCCGGACTTGATGTCCATCACAAAACGCAGGAGGCGTTTGCGGTCATAGGACTCCGGGTAGCCCTTGCGTTCCAGCAAGCCGAGCTCGGCCAGCTTGGCATTGGGGTAAAGGAAGCCGTCGGTGGTGACCAAATCCACCTTCGGACGCGAAGGGAGACGCCGAAGCAGTTCCGCCAGCAGGCGCGAAGTGGTGGACTTCCCGACCGCCACCGAACCGGCTACGCCGATCACGAAAGGGGTACGGCGAGCAGCCAGACCCAAGAATTCGTGGCTGGCTCCATAGAGGGCGTCGGTGCGCTGCCAATACAGGTTGATCAGGTCAGTCAGCGGACGGTAAACCTCGGCCACCTCTGCGGCATCGGTGGGATCGCCGATCCCACGAAGCCGGGCCAGAGTTTGCTCGTCCATAGTGATAGCCCGCGACGCGGCCAGCGCAGCCCAATGGCGACGATCCAAGGTGAGATAAGGCCCGTAAGGGTTGTCTTCGGGGGCGCCTGGTCGGACGACATAGTCGTTGCTCATCGGCTCCTCCTTTTCCGGGGTGGATGCTACGCCCTCGATGTCAGACTTCGAAGCCTGGCGCACTACAGTTGCCGCCATGTGCGGAATTATCGGTTACGTCGGGCCCCGTGTTGCGCGTGAGGTCGTGGTCAAAGGCCTGCGCAGGATGGAGTACCGGGGGTACGACTCAGCCGGAGTCGCGATCCTTAACGGTGGCATTCAGGTGCGGAAGAAGGCTGGCAAGATTGCCAACCTGGACGCCGAGTTGGCCGCCGACCCGCTGCCGGATTCAGGGACGGGAATCGGTCACACCCGTTGGGCCACCCATGGTGTGCCCAACGACGAGAATGCCCACCCGCACGTTTCCGTTGATGGACGGGTGGCGCTGATCCACAACGGCATCATTGAGAATTTCGCCCAACTCCGCGATGAGCTTCAGGCCGACGGCATCGAGTTCGCTTCCGAGACGGATTCCGAAGTTGCTGCGCAGCTGTTGGGTCGTGAGGTTCGAGCCGGGGCTGACCTGGCTGACGCGATGCGGACTGTCTGCCGTCGTCTGCGCGGCGCTTTCACCTTGGTCGCGATCAGCGCCGACCAGCCAGGACGCCTGGTGGCCGCCCGGCGCAACTCGCCCCTGGTTGTGGGAGTCGGTGACGGCGAGAACTTCGTCGCCTCTGATGTGGCGGCATTCATTGAGTACACCCGCTCGGCGATTGAGCTTGGCCAAGATGAAGTCGTTGACGTGCGCACCGATTCGGTCCTGGTCACCGACTTTTTCGGGCAGCCCGCGTCCAGCTACCCCTTCGAAGTCACCTGGGATACTTCGGCGGCAGAAAAAGGTGGCTACGACTGGTTCATGCGCAAAGAGATTTTCGAGCAGCCCAAGGCGGTTGCCGATACTTTGCTGGGCCGCTACACCGCCGATGGTGCGTTGAAGCTGGATGAGCTTCATATTCCTGAGTCTGAGCTGCGTTCTGTTGACAAGATCATCATCGTGGCTTGTGGCACCGCCTATTACGCGGGCTTGGTCGCGAAGTACGCCATCGAGCACTGGACACGGGTGGCTTGTGAAGTCGAGATTGCCAGCGAGTTCCGTTACCGGGATCCGATCATCACCGGATCGACGCTGGTGGTCACCATCAGCCAGTCCGGTGAGACCGCAGACACCTTGATGGCCATTCGGCATGCGCGCGAGCAGAAGGCCAAGGTCATCGCGATCTGCAACACCAACGGAGCCACAATTCCGCGCGAATCCGATGCAGTGATCTACACCCATGCCGGGCCCGAAATTGGGGTGGCATCCACGAAGGGGTTCCTGACCCAGGTGGCGGCCTGTTACCTGTTGGGGCTGTACCTGGCGCAGGTGCGCAGCACTATGTACGACGACGAGATCGCCAGCGTGATGAACGAACTGGCCGGCACTCCTGAGTTGATCCAGGAAGTGCTCGACGGATTGGATCCCATTCGGGAACTCGCCGCACGATTCGTCGACACCAAATCGGTGCTCTTCTTGGGGCGTCATGTGGGCTACCCGGTCGCTCTTGAAGGGGCGTTGAAGCTCAAAGAAATCGCCTATCTTCATGCCGAGGGTTTCCCGGCCGGTGAACTGAAGCACGGTCCGATTGCGCTGGTTGATCAAGGCATCCCGATCTTCATCGTGGTTCCTCCGCAGGGACGCGACCAGCTGCACGACAAGGTGGTTTCCAATATTCAGGAAGTCCGGGCTCGGGGCGCTTTGACGATTGTCTTGGCCGAGCATGGCGATGAAGAGGTGGTTCCCTTCGCTGACGTCCTGTTCCGCCTGCCGAAGGTCTCCACCTTGTTGCAGCCGCTGCTGGCCACGGTCCCGCTGCAAATGTTCGCCTGCGAAGTCGCCACATTGAAGGGATACGACGTCGATCAGCCCCGAAACCTGGCCAAGAGCGTCACTGTGGAGTGAGATTGACTCATGATCGTCGGCATTGGGTTGGACATCACTGAGGTCTTTCGGTTTTCGCGCGCATTAGAGCGTCCCGGAATGGTTGAGCGTCTTTTCGCTTTGTCGGAGCGCGACGCTCCGACCGAACGTCTTGCGGGACGTTTCGCGGCCAAGGAGGCCTTAGCGAAAGCCGTCGGCGCGCCGCTGGGTCTGGTGTGGACTGATGTCGAAGTGTTGGCCGCCGAAAGCGGCCAGCCATATTTCGTCTTCTCGGGCACTGTCGCTGACCGGCTCGCCGAACTCGGTGTCGCAAATGTCTTCCTGTCGATTTCCCACGATGCTGGCGTCGCGGCCGCCATGGTGGTTTGTGAATCGTGATGGACGCCTATTCGGTTGCCAGCATCCGCGACGCAGAACGCCGGGCCTTTGCCGATATCGATCCCGATGTACTGATGCAGCGCGCCGCGGCGGGTCTGGCTACGGCCATCCTGCGGCGCATCGATCGACCCTATGGCGCCCGCGTCCTTCTGGTCGTCGGTCCAGGCAACAACGGTGGGGATGCCCTCTTTGCCGGAGTGCGCCTGGCGCGCCGTGGCGTCCAGGTGAGTTGCTGGGCTACCACGGGTGTTGCGCATGATGCGGGGCGACAGGCGTTCCTGGCTGCCGGCGGGCGCTGGATCGATGCGGCTACTGCCCGACAGATCCTGCCTGAGCTCACCGTCGTCGTCGACGGCGTCGCGGGGATTGGTTCGCGTCCAGGACTGGCTGTACCCGTCGCGGCGTTCGCCGCGGCCTGTACCGCAGCGGCGGTTCCGGTGGTGTCGGTCGATCTTCCTTCCGGGCTTGCGCCCGATCTCCCGTTCAGCGATGCCGAGCATTTTCGGGCCGATCTCACCGTGACCTTCGGCGGGTACAAGCTGTGCCTGGTTGTGGAACCCTCCGCGTCTGAGTGCGGCGAAGTTGAGCTGGTCGATATTGGGCTTGACCTGGGTCGGCCCATGATGCGGCTTTGGGAACCATCCGACGTCGCTGCCCATTGGCCGTGGCCCGAACCCAACACCGACAAGTACGGGCGCGGGGTGGTCGGGCTGGATACCGGCTCGCAGGATTATCCCGGGGCGGCCGTCCTGGGTGCAGCCGGAGCGATATACGCCGGAGCCGGGATGGTGCGCTATCTGGGGCCGTCCACGATCGCGCAGCGCGTCCTGGACCGATTCCCGAATGTGGTTGCGGCGCATGGGCGGGCGCAGGCAGTGGTCCTCGGGTCCGGTTGGGGCGAGCGGCAAGACTCGGGTTTGGTGGAGCGGACGGTGGCCGCCGGTTCTCCCGCAGTCATTGACGCTGACGCCTTGCGGCAGCTTCCCAACCAAGGGCACCCGCAGGTGCTGCTCACTCCGCATGCCGGGGAACTGGCTTACCTGTTAGGCCAAGAGCGCGACCAGGTATGCGCAAACCCGTTGGCTGCGGTGCGTGAGGCGGCAGAACGCACCGGTTGCACGGTCCTCCTCAAAGGGGCCACCCAATATCTGGCGGTTCCGGGCCGGGAATGGGTCGACGTGGCCGTCCCCGGACCAGCCTGGACGGCACAAGCAGGTTCCGGTGACGTCCTTGCTGGTATTGCCGGCGCATTGCTTTCGGCCGGAGTCGATGCGGCGACGGCCGGAATCTGCGCGGCCAGTATCCAGGCGTTGGCGGCGGTCACGAACCCTGGACCACTCCCACCCCAGGAGTTGGCAGCCCAGATTCCACACGTGCTGGCCGAGCTCGCCGACCAGTGAGCAACACGGGTTCTGCAGCGCCTCACGGTAGAATCGCGCAGTTGCATCACCCGTAGACGGAGGAGAGTATGGCCCGCACGGTGCTCGCCGCGAGCCTGCTGGGCGACGGCCGCCGACTGGAGATTGTGGACGCACTCGCTGACGACGCCTCCACGATCGCCGAGGTGATTGTGGACGCTTTCGGGCATCGGCCCAGGGTCGACCCGCCCCCTCCGGCGTTGGCTGAAACGGCGGCCAGTGTTGCGTCCGCCCTGGATGCGGGATTCGGTGTGATGGCCCTGCTTGATGGGCGCCCTGCCGGAGTAATCCTGGTCAGTGTCGCGGGGCAGCGCGCCGGGATCCATCGGGTTTCTGTGCGGCCACGGGACCAGCGACTCGGCATCGCCTCGGCCATGGTGGAGGTCGTGCTGGAGGTACTGGCATTGCGAGAGGTGCGCGAAGTTGAGCTGATCGCCCGGGCCGAATTCCCCGAGGTCCTGGCCTGGTGGCGTCGGCACGGATTCGTTGAAGCCGGACGTCAGGGGCCTACCGTCGCGTTGGCCCGTCCATTGCCGATCTGTGTGGTGGCTCCCAC
>CAYWIN010000050.1:0-1036 GCA_964458365.1 uncultured Propionibacteriaceae bacterium | reverse complement strand
GCAGATACTCATCGTGTCGGGCAACGGCTCGCTGGCCTGCTCAAGGCTGGTGATGCCCTGATTGCCTCAGGTGAACTGGGAGCGGGGAAGACCACTTTGGCCCAAGGTCTGGGAGAGGGATTGAACGTCACTGGGCCGGTCATCTCGCCAACCTTTGTGCTGTCGCGCATTCATCCTTCGGCCAGCGACGGGCCTGCACTGGTCCATGTGGACGCCTACCGGCTGGGCTCTGCTGCCGAACTGGAGGACCTGGCGTTGGAAGATGACCTCGCCCAGGCGGTGATCCTGATCGAGTGGGGAGCTGGCATGGCTGAGGCCCTCTTCGCTGACCGGCTAGAGATCGACATTCGCCGCAGCATCGACCCCGAAGACGAACGGCGTTGGATCTTCCTGACGCCCATCGGAGCGCGGTGGGCGGATTTTTCGACGCAGTGGGAGGACGCATGAGCCTGGTTTTGGGCATTGATACCGCCACCGATGTGCGGGTCGGGTTGGCCGGTGGTGGCTCGGTTCTGGGCGCGAAGTCGGTGTCAGATAACCGTGCACACGCGGAGCTCTTGGTGCCGTTGATCGCCCAGCTGATGGCTGATGCCGGCCGGGAATTGTCCGAGCTCACTGGTCTGGTGGTCGGTGTCGGCCCCGGCCCGTTCACCGGTCTTCGAGTCGGGGTTGCGGCAGCCGAGACGCTGGCTGTGGCGTTGGACATCCCGATTAAGGGAGTCTGCACCCTGGACGTGGTGGCCCGGTCATGGGTCGAACGCGGAGATGCCCCCGACGAGTTCGTTGTGGCTGCCGATGCGCGCCGCAAGGAGATCTACTGGGCGCAGTATCGCGCCGACGGAACGAGGCTGGTCGGCCCAACGGTGAGTGCGCCAGGTGACGTGCCGGATCTGCCGCTGGCTGGTCCGGGAGCGGAACTGACCGGACGTGAAACCGCCGGTCCGAATCAGGTGGACGCGGCGTTGATGGCCCGTCAGCTCGATCTGCTGCAGGACGCCGGCCTGGAGCCGCTCTACCTGCGCCGCCCCGACGCGAC
>CAYWIN010000049.1:0-11030 GCA_964458365.1 uncultured Propionibacteriaceae bacterium | reverse complement strand
GCATAGGCCTGCGCAAAACCGGGGTCGTCAGCCAAACGTTGGTTGTACTCCACCATCACACCGCCAGCTTCCAATGCCGAACAGGCCGAGACGGCCCGCGGACAGGTGAGGTAGTAGGTGGTCGGGAACGGCGTCCCATCTGGGAGTCGGGGCTCAGTAGCGACAACGCCGGGCTTGCCACATGGGCAACGCCACGCCACACCGGCCACCCCGCGAGCGGGACGTCCCAGCTGGGCAGCGACAATGTCGGCGTCAGCCTCGGTCAAAGGAGTCGGTTCAGGCACGCAGGCATTCTTCCATGCCGGGGCCTCGCTCAACGCGGAGCTACCTGCCGCCTCGGTGAATCCGCCGTCTGGATCGAACCCGACAGCTTCTGCCACCAATAGCGGTGGCCTTCGCCAGCGACCACACCATGGCCAGGCTGCAGTACCACCCCGCCGCCGAGCGGATTCCCTTGATCATCAACCACCCGATACCCGGTCTCCCCGGGCATCACCCAGCCCAACCGCTCACGAGCCTGCGCCTTGACATAGGCCGGGTCATTCCATCGCGCCAACTCGGTCTCCAAGGCACCGATCTGCGCCTGGCGATCACGAATCTGCTGCTCGGCCACCGCCAGATCTCGCTGCTGAGCAAAATAGACCTGCAACGTGCCCCCGAACGAGATCAGTAAGGCAATCACCAAAATGCCCAACGCGACCGCGCGGCGCGTGAACCGGATGCCGCTGGGTGCAGCCTTTTTCCGAGGCTCCTGGGGTGCCTGAGCGGACGCGGCTGCACGCGACGACGACCGGGCACGTCGCTGCTGCGAGCGTCCCGGTCCCGAGCTACCCCCGCGCGGGCTACGACGTGATTGCGCCACTGTTCCTCATCGACTGATTGTCCCCATCGCAGCCAGAATAGGTTGCTCTTCCGCGGCCTCGGCATACGACTCGCCCGAACACGCCAAGGGCCACCGCCTGACGCCCTCGCCGACCTTGCGGTGCAACGAAAGACGTAGACAGTGGCCCTGAGGACGGATTGCTCCGCCATTCAACTCATGCAGTGAACCTCGGGAAAGCCGAAGCACCGGCGTAGCGGGCTGCATCGTCGAGATCTTCTTCGATGCGCAACAACTGGTTGTACTTCGCGACCCGCTCAGTTCGTGCCGGAGCACCAGTCTTGATCTGGCCACAGCCCAAGGCCACGGCCAGATCGGCAATGGTGACGTCTTCGGTTTCGCCGCTGCGGTGACTCATCATGGTCGAATAGCCGCTGCGGTGAGCCAAAGTCACCGCGTCGATAGTTTCCGTCAGCGAACCAATCTGGTTCACCTTCACCAACAACGAGTTCGCAATCTTCTCGTCGATGCCCCGCTGCAACCGCGTCGAGTTCGTGACAAAAAGATCGTCGCCGACCAGCTGCACCTTGTCGCCGAGCACCTTGGTGATCGTGGCCCAGCCGTCCCAGTCTTCCTCGTTTAGTGGATCTTCCAGAGAAACCAAGGGGTAGTTCGCCACCATCTTTTCGTAGTACTCGATCAGTTCGGCAGACGACTTTTGCTTGCCCTCGAAGGCATATTTCCCTTCGGAGTAGAACTCTGAAGCGGCCACATCAACAGCCAAGGCAACATCGGTGCCGGGGGCGTATCCGGCCTTTTCGATGGCGACCAAGATCAAGTCCAAAGCCTCGGAATTGCTGTCCAGGTTGGGGGCGAAACCGCCTTCGTCACCGAGGCCCGTCGCCAGTCCGCGTCCCTTGAGAACCGACTTGAGCGCGTGGTAGACCCCGGCTCCCATCTCCAAAGCATCAGCAAAGGTGGCCGCACCGATCGGGGCGATCATGAACTCCTGAATGTCAACATTTGAGTCGGCATGCGACCCGCCGTTGAGGATATTCATCATCGGCACCGGAAGCAGGTTCGCAGTCGGGCCACCCAGGTAGCGATACAGCGGCAATCCGGCAGATTCAGCGGCGGCGTGCGCAACGGCAAGAGACACCCCGAGGATCGCGTTCGCCCCCAGCTTGGCCTTGTTGTCGGTGCCATCAAGCTCGATCATCGCCTGATCCAACAGGCGCTGTTCGTCTGCCTCCATGTTCAACACTTCGGGAGCGATTTGTTCAATGACGTTCTCGACAGCCTTGAGGACACCTTTGCCGCCATAGTGCGCGGCATCGCCGTCGCGTAGTTCTACAGCTTCAAAGGCACCGGTCGAAGCGCCGGACGGGACGGCAGCGCGACCCTCCGCACCGTCATCGAGCACAACCTGGACCTCGATGGTCGGGTTGCCCCGTGAATCCAGAATCTGTCGAGCGTCGACGAATTCGATACCTGCCACGATGTGAGCCTTTCAAATGGAGGAGGTCAACGACGCCAGCCTAGCGGCCCAATCGGGCCGTGACTTCGTTGTGGGCCGGGTTCACGCGATGTGCGTTCCGACTGATCAAAGGTGCACGTTCACCCGGCGGATTCGACCTGCCTGATCTGAGCTTCCAGGTGGCGCAACGCTGCTCGGGCAGCCTGCTCAGGATCGACACCGAGCTGCCGGGACCGAGCCACCAAGGCCAACAAACTCACCCCCACCGCGTCCGCATCGGGTTCTTCTGCTGCGGGAAGGTCCACGTCGATACCCCAGCTTGCCGCCCGACTCATCACCTTGTCGGCCCGACTCAACGCCGAGAGCCGTTCGGGAATCCCCTCCAGCACCGATTCGCGTCGTTTTTCCCGGGCTTTGGCTTGTTCCCACGATGCCGTGAGATCACCGGGAAGATCTGCGTCGGAGAAAACATAGGGATGCCGAGCCACCAATTTGTCGGCGATACCCGCCGCAACCCTTTCAATATCGAATCGGTCGGACTCCGACGCAATTTCTGCGTGGAAGAAGACTTGGAGGAGCAGATCACCGAGTTCTTCGCAGAGGGCATCGTCGCTGCCTGCCTCAATCGCCTCAACGACTTCCAGGCTCTCTTCAACCAGATAGCTGACCAACGACTCGTGCGTCTGCCGCGCATCCCACGGGCACTCCGACCGGAGCCGGTGCATCACCTCGGCCAGTCGACTCAGCTGCGGATGCGCGTCCGCCATCAGCCCTGAATTTGAGCAAGGTCAACCGAAAGCGAACCCGAGGTCGAAGTAAACACGGCCTGGGAAGCGTCCCAAGTACCAAAAACAGGATTGACGTCAACCGGAACGCCAGCAAACACCTGAGGAAGCACGTTTTGCACCTCGCTACTGGACTTCGCCACGGTGGTCAGGACCAAAGCCAGCCCCACGTCCCGGCTCGCAGCATCACTGAAAAGCGCTTTGATGAAGGGATCTGCATTCACCATGGATGCCAACTGCTCCTCTGTGAGCTGCACACGGCTCTCCTGAACAGCGATCCGGAGCAATTCCTTGTGAATCAGGTAATAGAGCACCGACGTCCGGTATTCGCCCCACGCGCGAGGCGGCAGACCCGACGACGCAGCGTAAGCACTCGCAACAGCCTTCGAGGCAGCATCAACTTGGGCGACCGTGATCGTGGTAGACCCCACGGTCGCTGCCACGCTGGGGCTGTTTTGCGAGCACCCTGTCAGCAGTAGGAGCGCGGCACTGAGTAGTGCGACTACTTTCACCAAGGACTTGATCATCGTTGCGGACTCGCTTTCCAGGTTGGCTCGCCGTCGGCGATCCTACCGGGTGCCGCTGCACCAACCGCAGCGAGAAATCAAAACAGATCAGACAGCACCTTGGTTGCCCACGCCAGCAGTGGCGCGTCGGTCACCGGGCGTCCCCCAATGGGTTGGGTCGTTGGACGAGGCACCAGAACCTGCGAAGCGGCCTTACGGTATTGCGAACCCGGATAGAGACGGGCCAGCCGCAGTTGCATCGAATCGGGCAGGTCCGCCGGCCCGAAACGGATCATGTTTCCGGCCACCACAACCTCGTGAATTCCTCGGGCACGGGCGTTCAGTCGGAAACCGGCCACTGCCAGCAAGGCCTGGGCCGGTTCAGGAAGGGTGCCGTACCGATCAATCAACTCATCGCGCACCGCAATGATCCCGGCCTCGTCGACCACGGCAGCCAGCCGCTTGTACATTTCCAGCCGCAACCGCTCAGATTCCACATAGTCCAGGGGCAGGTGCGCTTCAATCGGGAGTTCGATCTTCATCTCGGGCTCAGGCTCAGTGCTCTCGCCACGGAACTCAGATACTGCTTCACCCACCAGCCGCAGATAGAGGTCAAATCCCACCTCGGCAATGTGACCCGACTGGTCGGCTCCGAGCATGTTGCCCGCCCCGCGAATCTCGAGATCTTTCATCGCGATCGCCATCCCTGCACCGAGATCAGTGTGTGCGGCCATCGTGGCCAACCGGTCATGAGCGGTTTCGGTGAGGGGCTTTTCTGGCGGATAAAGGAAGTAGGCATAGCCACGCTCGCGCCCACGCCCCACTCGTCCGCGAAGCTGGTGCAACTGGGCCAGCCCGAGCAGGTCGGCCCGTTCGATGAGCAGAGTGTTGGCCGACGCGATATCTAGGCCGGCTTCGATAATCGTGGTGCACACCAGGACGTCGAATCTGCGCTCCCAGAAGTCCACCATCACCTTTTCGAGCACGTGCTCGTTCATTTGGCCGTGCGCCACCGCGATGCGCGCCTCCGGGACAAGTTCGGAAAGCTGCTTGGCTGTCTTTTCCATGCTCTGCACCCGGTTATGGATGTAGAAAACCTGTCCCTCACGAGCCAATTCTCGGCGGATGGCCGCACGCACCTGATTGGCGTCGTAGGCGCCGGCAAAGGTGAGCACCGGATGCCGCTCTTCGGGTGGGGTCGCGATCACACTCATTTCCCGAATCCCCGTCACCGCCATCTCCAACGTTCGCGGAATCGGCGTGGCGCTCATCGATAACACGTCAACATTCAGACGCAGCTTCTTCAGTGCCTCCTTGTGTTCGACACCGAAACGCTGCTCTTCATCAATGATCACCAAGCCCAGATCTTTGAACGACACTTCCCCGGAGAACAACGCATGAGTGCCCACCACAACGTCCACTTTGCCCGTTGCCAGCCCGTCGATGACGTCACGTCGCTGCGCATTGGTTTGGAATCGGCTCAACGCGGACACGGTGACCGGGAACCCGGCATAACGATCGGCGAAGGTGGCATGGTGCTGCTGGACCAACAACGTGGTCGGCACCAAAACAGCGACCTGTTTGCCGTCCATCACCGCTTTGAACGCTGCCCGGACGGCGATCTCAGTCTTGCCATAGCCCACATCACCACAGATCAGGCGGTCCATCGGAGTCACCTTTTCCATGTCATGTTTGACCTCGATGATGGCTGAGGCCTGGTCGGGGGTCTCCACATGAACGAACGCGTCTTCCAATTCACCTTGCCAGACAGTGTCTGCGCTAAAGGCGAAACCTTGGGATGCTTGGCGCGCGGCATAAAGCTTGATGAGTTCGGCGGCAATCTGCCGAACTGCCTTTCGCGCACGCGACTTGCGTTTCGTCCAATCACCGCCGCCCAGCTTGTCCAAGGTGGGGTTCTCACCACCGACGTAGCGAGTCACCAGATGAAGCTGATCCATTGGCACGAAAAGCCGGTCACCGGGCTGACCGCGTTTGCTCGGCGCATAGTCCAACACCAGATACTCCCTGGTCGCCCCTTGGACGGTGCGCTGCACCATTTCTACATAGCGACCCACGCCGTGAATCTCATGGACGACCGCGTCACCGCCGCGAAGCTCCAGCGGATCGATTTGGTTCTTGCGTCGAGCGGGGAGCTTGGCCGGGCGTGGCTCACGCTCACGTTGACCGGCCAAGTCCGCGGCAGTGAAGACGTCCAAAGCCAACGAAGCCACGCTGAATCCATGGCGCAGGTCGGCGCGCACCACGCTCACGACACCTTCGGCGGGGGCAGCATCGAGATCTTCACACTTGCGAGTGGGAACGTCGGCGTTACCCAACACCTCGCACAGCCGGTCAACCAGGCCCGCCGACTCGGCCACCAGGACGACCCGACGACCGGCAGTGGTGGAGTCCTTTACTGCGGCCAGCGCCGCTTCGGTGTCCCCGCGCCACACCGGTGCCTCGGTGGCGGGGACGATTCGGCTCGGTACTGCATCTTCAACAACCACTGATGCGTCTTCGTCGGAGGCCGCGAAAGGAGACAACCCCCACCAGGACTGGCCTCGGCGCAACGCAGACTCGCGGACATCCCCCAGCGTGCGATAGGCGGCGCCTTCCAGATCGATGGGGGCCTTTCCACCGTCGCCGGCCGCCGACCAGGATGCGGCCAGGAATTCGTGGCTGGTTTGAACCAGTTCTTGCGCCCGAGCGCGAATCTTTTCCGGGTCCGAGGCGAAAACGTGGGTGTCGGCGGGCAACACGTCGGTGAGTAGTTCCATGCCATCGACAAGCGCCGGAGCCAAAGCCTCCATGCCTTCCACGGCATGCCCGTCCGCGATCCGCTCCAAAAGCTCACTGAGATTGCCCGGCTGGTCGGACGCTTGATCGACCAGTGCGGCGGCTCGCGCTTGGACGTCGGGAGTGAGAAGCATCTCGCGACATGGCGGAGCCGTCATCTCACTGAGTGCCTCGTCCAGTGACCGTTGGTCAGCAACCGAGAACTCATGGATCTCCTCGAGCGTGTCGCCAAAGAAGTCCAACCGGATTGGACGCTCACAGGTCGGGGGGAAGACATCGATCAGACCGCCACGAACACAGAACTCTCCGCGGCGTTCCACCAGATCGACCCGGAGATACGCTGCCGCAACCAGGCGATGCGCAAGATCGTCAAGCTCGTAGTCGCTTCCCACCACACAGTGAACGGGCTGAATCTCGGCCAAGCCGCGCACTTGCGGCTGCAACACGGCGCGAACAGGCGCGATAACAACCCGGGGAGCGGGCAGTGAGTCATGTCCGGCAATCCTTCGCAAGACGGCCAGCCGACGCCCCACCGTGTCCGATCGGGGACTCAGCCGCTCATGAGGCAGAGTCTCCCAGGCTGGGTAATAGGCAACCTCTTCGTCACCGAGGATGGAACCGAGGACAGCCGTCGCGGTCTCCGCTTCGCGAAATGTTGAGGTAATCAACAAGATCGGTCGTGATCCGCGTCCAGCCAACGCCGCGAGGAACACCGGACGGACCGCCTCAGGCATCGTGAGATCCAGCGCAGGAATCGTCCCTTGGGCGCTGTCAGAGATGGCCTGAGCCAAAACCGGCTCTCGACCGACCAGTTCAATCAGCCCGCTCAAAATCACCGGCCCACTTTACCGCTGCCGCCCTCCCGCCTTGCGCACCGATTAAGCGTGACGCCCGTTCTCCAAATCCGGGCACGGGTCTAGCAGACGCATATCTTCGGCTGTTAGCCTCAAATCGCGTTTCTCATATTCCACGTCGACGGCGGATGAGATGACCAGAACCGAGGCTTTTGTGAGCCCAGGGCACGCTCCACGGGGGAGCGAAGCAGAGCTGACAGTCGTCCGCGTCCCACCGGAAATCTCCATCAATACTCACTCCACCGGCTCCATCGCGTTGGCCCTCGGAGGTGTGGCCTTGCTGGTGATCGCCAATCTCGCGGTCCGGCCACAGAACAGCGCCGTCGGTGTCCTGGTCAGCACCTTGACGGTCATCACCATTCTGGTGTCGTGGGCCTGGGCGACGGCAGCAAAGGACCGCCGAAAGTGTCTCCGCGTCCGCGCCCGCCATCAGGGCCTGGACCTTCCTGGATGCCGAGCTGCTCGACGAGCCATCGCGCTCACCCCCGCCGTCCTCGTCGCCGGGATGATCGGCGTGTGGCTGGCACCGGTCGGTGGTGTATTGCTGCGCACCGGCATCACCATCATGCTCACCATCGCGTTGAGTTCTGCCCTGTTCTCCGTCGCAGGACACGGCACTCGCATCATGGAACCCCACTCCGTCGAGCTCAACGAAATGTCGGCGACCTTCAACGACCACCGCGGCACTTTCACCGTGCCCTGGTCTGACATAAGCAAGGTCCAGCTGGCCAACGGTTCGGTCGTGATCACCCACGCCCGCGGCTGGCGGCGGATATACACGCAAGAGTGGCGTTCTGACCCTGAGCTCGTCGTCGAAATCCTGAACCACTACGCGAGTGATCCAAAGGCACGCAGTGAACTCACCAAATCGAATGCCATCAATCGACTACGTGCGTGGAGCTGGCGAAGAACCTTCTAAAGCGCCCAGTGGGGCCATCACCGCAATCCCCCTCACGGTGCTGACCCCACCGGACATCTAGTGCTGCGCGCCTCCAGCCCAAGGCACTGCGGCTACCAGCCAAGACCCTCGGGTTCGTTCCGGGCTTTCGTCCGGCGCGGCCTGAGCGTCCCAGTCCATGTGGTTGCGGATCCGCGTCCGGCCCGCCCGTTCCGGACGCCGGAGTGCGGGCGTCCGGGAGAAGGCGGACCATGCGTGCGGTTACCTCAACCCTCGTTGCCGAAGCCTCCGGCTCAGTAGCGGCCACTGGTCGGTCACGGCAAAACCCGATCGTGGGAATGATCAGGCTCACCGTTGAGACCTGTGGCCGCTCGCTGACCCTTGCTGAGTCTTCGATCAACCAACTTCATAGTATTGCTACTAAAACGAAATAAATAGTCACCTATTTGGGTGACTTTGAAATTGTCCCCCAAATGAGGGACATTTATTGTGCGATTATTTGAAATCGTTCAATATCACGAGTTGAATCGATTTTGAGCCTGCTCTAGACCAGAGGTCAGCAGCAGTTCAACGGCATCAGCGCAGCGGTCAACTTCATAGCCGAGATCGGCCACACCAGCTGCGGGAAACGCGGATAACACGTAGTCAGCGGGATTTTGACTGCCGGGCGGCCGCCCGATGCCAAACCGGACACGATAGAAGTCGCCCGTCCCCAGCCGTCGACGGATCGACTTCAGCCCGTTGTGGCCGTTGTCACCCCCGCCAAACTTCAGTCGAATCTGACCGAAGTCCAGATCGAGTTCGTCATGAATGACGATCAATCCGCTCGGTTCCACCTTGTAGTACGAAACCGCTTTCGATACGGCCAAGCCCGACTCGTTCATGAAGGTCAAGGATTTGAGGAGAACCACCGAGTCCGCGTCGGCGCCGATACCACCCAACACGCCGACGCTCGTGATCCGCGTTTGCACGACATCAGCGCGCAACCCCACCGACTTCGACCACCCCGATTGCGCCCGGCGAGCCAATTCATCGACAACACGGAAACCGACGTTGTGACGGTGAGATGCGTAGGTCGGGCCCGGATTACCGAGCCCGACCACCAGCCAATTCGTCATGTTCGAAGCGATCAGGCTTCGTCGCCAGCTTCAGCTTCCTGGCCAGCTTCACCCTCATCAGAGCCTTCGCCTTCTGCGGCTTCAGCGTCAAGGGACTCCTGCGTCGGCGTCGGCGCCATCGACAGGATCAGGTCAGTGGGCTCACCGGTGTACACCGCGCCCGGAGGAAGCACCAAATCGGCAGCGGTGATGGTGTCACCGATCTCCATGCCACCAACCTCCACGACAACTTCGGTCGGAATGTGAGTAGCTTCCACCGCCAAAGCAATGGCCTGCTGATCCATCATGACCATGCGGTCTGCCGGATGTTCACCGACCACGCTGATCGAAACCTCGACGGTGACCTTCTCGCCCTTACGCACGATCACCAAGTCCAAGTGCTCAATGATGGGACGCACCGGATGCCGCTGCACCTGCTTCGCCAAAGCCAGCTGAGGCTTTCCGCCATCAATGCTGATCTCCAGGACCGCATTGGCCACCCGCAGTGCCAGGCTCAGCTCATGGGCCGGCAGCGACAGGTGAACGGGATCGGTGCCGTGGCCGTACAGCACTGCCGGGACCAAGCCAGCACGCCGGGTGCGGCGCGCCGCACCCTTGCCAAATTCGGACCGCGATACTGCTGCGATTTTGCCTTCAGACACTTGCTGTTCTCCTCAACCTCGTTCAAAGACTCGTCGTCGACCAGGGAGGGCTCACGCGGACGTCAGGCACGTCCAGCCCTGTCGATCACGGGCGAAAGCCCCTCGCCTAGGCAACGGCCCACAGCCTAGCGGCTGCATCGATCCGCCGCACATCGGCAGGATTCCCGAAGACCAGGCTTCAGTGATTCCCTTTGAACAACGACGCCACCGAGCCTTCTTCAAAGACGGCCTGGATCGCACGCGCAATCAGCGGGGCCATCGACAAGACCGTCAGCTTCGGAATAGACACGCTGTCAGGGATCGGCAAGGTGTTGGTGACAATCACTTCTTCAAATGCCGACTCGTTCAGCCGCTGGGCGGCCGGTCCGGACAGGATCGGGTGCGTCGCCGCAGCAATAACCCGTTTCGCACCGGCAGCCTTCAACGCTTCGGCCGCCTGGCAGATGGTCCCCGCCGTGTCGATCATGTCGTCAACCAACAGACATACCCGTCCATCGACATCGCCGACGACCTCACCAACCGCAACCTCATTGGCCTTGTTGGGATCCCGACGCTTATGAATGATGGCCAACGGCGAACCCAAATCGTCTGACCACATGTCGGCCAAGCGCACCCGTCCGGCGTCCGGGGAAACCACGGTCATTTCAGAGGTGTCGTAGCGATCCTTCACGTATTCGGTCAAAACCGGCAACGCCAACAGGTGATCAACCGGGCCGTCGAAGAAACCCTGGATCTGAGCGGCGTGCAGATCGACCGACATCACCCGATTGGCGCCAGCCGCCTTGTACAGATCAGCAACGAGCCGGGCCGAGATCGGTTCGCGTCCGGCGTGCTTTTTGTCTTGCCGACCGTAGGGGTAGAACGGAGACACCACGGTGATCCGGCGGGCCGAAGCGCGTTTCAACGCGTCGACCATGATCAGCTGCTCCATCAGCCATTCGTTCACCGGGGCAGGATGAGACTGGATGACGAAGGCATCCGCGCCACGCACCGACTCCTCGAACCGCACATAGATTTCGGAGTTCGCATAGGTCAGCGAACGTGTGGGGACCAGGTCGACGCCGAGAAGCCCGGCGACCTCCTGCGCCAACTCCGGGAAAGCCCTCCCGGTGCAGACCATCAAATGCTTCTCGGT
>CAYWIN010000048.1:0-11155 GCA_964458365.1 uncultured Propionibacteriaceae bacterium | reverse complement strand
ACAACCCACAACAAAAGTCGCACACAAACCCAGCACAAAAACGATTCAAATACCCCGAGCACGCTTACTAAAGCGAAAAGGAGTTGTCGATCCTCTCAGTCGCAACCGCGTCGCCTCATACGAGCACGCCACAGACGCCGCAACCCGCACAGGCGACCAAGCTGCTCACAAACCACGGGACGGCGCGCCAAGGCGAAGCGGGTTCAGATAGATTGGCGGTTCGAAGCATGGTGACATTCGTGTCAACCGGTGCATCGAGACCAAGGAGCGCTGCGTGGCTGATCCAGCAACCGACACCCCCATACCCCCCATTTCCCGCGTGATTGCCGATTCGGACGAGGTCGGACGGATGCTCGCCCGCATCGCCCACGAAATCCTCGAATACAACCATGGAGCACAGGACCTCGTCCTGCTCGGAATCCCCACCCGTGGAGTCCCGCTATCCCGCCGACTCGCCACCCTCATCGACGAGATCGAGGGCGGCACGGTGCGCGTAGGTGAGCTCGACATCACCATGTACCGCGACGATTTGCGCAAGAACCCCACCCGCAACCCGGCACGCACATCCATTCCCGGCTCAATCGACGACGCGGTTGTCGTTCTCGTCGACGACGTGCTCTACTCCGGACGCACCATCGGCGCCGCGATTGATGCCCTGCGCGACCTCGGCCGGCCCAAAGCCGTCCGCCTCGCAGTCCTGGTAGATCGCGGGCACCACGAACTGCCGATCGCCGCTGACACCGTCGGACGAACCATCCAAACCGCCGCCGACGAACGCGTGGCGGTAACCATCCGCGAACACGACGGCGAAGACTCCATCACGATTACCCGAAGCGGGAGGAACTGATGCGCCACCTATTGAGCTGCGGCGACCTCGATCTCACATCGGCCACCGCCATCCTCGACCTGGCCGAGGAAATGCAAAAAGTGCAATCCCGGCCGGTGAAGAAGCTGCCCGCACTGCGCGGACGCACCATCGTGAACATCTTCTTCGAAGACTCCACCCGGACACGCACCAGCTTCGAAATCGCCGGCAAATGGCTCAGCGCAGACACCATCAATGTCTCGGCCAAAGGCTCCTCCGTTTCCAAGGGCGAGTCGTTACGCGACACCATGCTCACCCTGGACGCCATGGGCGTCGACGCCTTCGTGATCCGACATTCATCCTCCGGCGCCGCAGCCCAAGTTGCCAGTTGGGTGCGCGCCCAAGTGGTCAACGCTGGCGACGGCCAACATGAACACCCCACCCAAGCCCTGCTCGACGCCTACGCCATGCGTCAACACTTCCGAAAGATCGGAAGTGAAGGCTTCGCCGGCAAACGAATCGCCATCGTCGGAGACCTGCTCCACTCTCGCGTGGTTCGATCCAACGTGCTCCTGCAGAACATTCTGGGCGGCGACGTTGTCCTTGTCGCACCGCCCACGCTGATGCCCACCGGCGTCGAGCAGTGGAATGCCGACGTCGCCGAGGATCTCGACTCCGTCATCGCCGACTGCGATGTCGTGATGATGCTGCGAGTCCAACGCGAACGGATGGCAGGTGGATTCTTCCCCACCGAACGCGAATACACCGAGAAGTTCGGCCTCACCCCCGAACGCCTCGCCGCCATGAAATCCACCGCTGCGATCTGTCACCCCGGACCCATGAACCGGGGAGTCGAGATCTCCAGCGCCGCCGCAGATGCGGCCAACTCACTCGTGCTCGACCAGGTCGCCGCCGGCGTAGCAGTACGGATGAGCGTTTTGTACCACCTCTTGGGCTCAGACGAAGGAGCAATACATTGACCACCACCGACGCGGGCCTGTTCATCACCGGGGCCCAGTTCGCCGACGGTTCTACCGGAGACCTTTTCGTCCAGCACGGGGTCCTCGTTGACCCTGCAGACGCCACCACCGCAGCCACTCGGGTCGACGCCAATGGTCTGCTCGCCATCCCCGGCCTGGTCGACATGCACACGCACTTGCGCCAACCAGGTCGCGAGGACGCCGAGACGATCGACACCGGTACCGCTGCTGCCGCGCGCGGCGGATTCACCTGCGTCCACGCCATGGCCAACCTCACCCCCGTCACCGACACCGCTGAAGCCGCCGATTACGTGCAAAGCCTGGGCGAACGCGACGGCCATTGCGAAGTACGTGTCGTCGGAGCGGTCACCAAAGGACTGGGCGGCGAAGAGCTCTCCGAGCTGGGACTCATGGCTGCCTCCGCCGCCGCTGTCCGGGTCTTCTCCGATGACGGCAAATGCGTCTCAGACTCGCTGATGATGCGCCGAGCATTGACCTATGTGAAGTCCTTCAACGGAGTGATCGCACAGCACTCCCAAGATTCCCGCCTCGCCGGACCCAACGCGTGCTGCCACGAATCCGAATGGTCAGGGAAACTCGGCCTTCCCGCCTGGCCGTCTCAGGCTGAGAGCATCATCGTGGCCCGCGATGTGCAGTTGGCCGAACTGACCGACTCGCGAGTGCACGTCTGCCATGTCTCCACCGCCGAAAGCGTCGACATCATCCGTTGGGCCAAGAAACGCGGGATCAAGGTCACCGCCGAAGTGACTCCCCACCATCTGCTGCTCGACACCCCCTTAGTAGCCAGCTATGACACCACGTTCAAGGTCAACCCGCCCTTGCGCACGAGCGAACACCTTGAGGCCATTCGTGAAGCGTTGGCCGACGGCACCATCGACGCGATCGGCACCGACCACGCACCGCATGCCCGCCAAGACAAAGATCACCCCTTTGATGTTGCAGCCCCTGGCATGCTCGGACTCGAGCAGGCTCTGGCTGTCGTCATGGAAGTGATGGTGAACACCGGCAGGCTTGACTGGCCGACCGTTGTCGAGCGGATGAGCCTCGCGCCGTCCCGAATCGGACAGGTCACCACCCAAGGCCGGCCTTTGACCATCGGAGAGCCAGCGAACATCACCTTGGTTGATCCGACGGCGCGCGCCGTCGTCGACGCAGAGGCATCGCGGTCTCGAGCCCGAAACAACCCGTATCACGGGCGGAATCTGCCTGATCCGATCGTCGCCACGATTTGGCGCGGAAAGGTGACCTACCAGCGTCCATAATGTCCGCTCAGGGCCGTGTTGAGCGTGCCCAAGCTGTATGGGACTGACCGACTTGTGTCCGCCATGGAGACAACGGCCTTAACCGAAGTTATGCTCAGGGCGATTTCTGCTGGCTTTGGAAAGGCCGAAGGATGACACCCCCACGTTCGAGCGTAAAAGACGTTGCCGCTTTAGCGGCAGTCTCGGTTGGCACGGTTTCCAATGTGCTGAATAGGCCAGAGATTGTCGCTGACGCCACCCGCCAACGGGTGGAGGCGGCCATTGCTGAGCTCCAATTTCACCGAAACGCTTCGGCACGACATTTGCGCGCCGGCGTTTCGCACACCGTTGGCGCCATCGTCCAAGACGTGAGCAACCCGTTCTACACCGAACTGGTACGTGGCATCGAAGACCGCCTTGCCGCCGACGATCACACCTTGATCTTGTGTAGTTCCGACGCAGATCCGGCCCGGGAGCAGCGCTACCTACGCATGCTCATCGAACACGACGTGCGTGGAGTATTGATCGCTCCCACGGTTTCAACCATCGAGCGCATCACCAACTTCGCCAAGTTAGGCATCCCCGCCGTGCTGATGGACGCCGATTTGCCCGACGTGGCGTCGGTGAGCGTCGACAATGTGCACGGCGGACATCAAGCCATCGAACACTTGCTCGAGCGCGGCCACCGACGCATCGCTGTGCTGGCCGACAACGCGGGAATACAGAGCAGCGACCAACGATGCCTCGGTGCACGCCAGGCGGTTCTCGAAGCGGGGCTGGATCCCCACGATGTTCTCCAGATCGTTCACCTCCCCAGTCGGGACGCGAACGCCGGTCAACGCGCCATAGCCGCCTTGCTCGATTCGGACCGTCCCCCCACGGCAGCATTCACCATCAACGACATCGTTGCTCTCGGCGTCCTGCGAGAATCCCGACGACGAGACATGCTGGTGCCCGAACAATTGGCTGTGGTCGGCTACGACGACACCTTCTTGGCAGCCGAATTGATGGTTCCACTGAGCTCGGTTCGTCAACCCATGTGGGAGCTGGGATGGGCGGCGGCCGATTTACTGCTCACCGGTGCGCCGCATTCGCCTTTCATCCCCGAACTCATCGTTCGGGCATCCTCCAGCTGCCAGTGCAGTTCGCTGATTACGCCGAACGAGCTACCGCCGGCCAAAGCCGTGCCGCGTGGCGCATAAGCTCAGGAATCTTCACGGGACGACCCTGTGCGTCTCCGCTCACAACGACCGTCTTTGCCCGCACCAAAGTCCGCCCATCCAACGGATCAACGATCTCGGCAATGGTTGTCGCCGACGTTCGTCCGATGCGGCCGATCGCGGTGCGCACCTGGTAGGGCTCGGGCCGAAGCAGGATTTGACCCAGATAGTCGACGTCTTGACGGGCCACCATCCACATCAGACCATCCGCGGCGGCGGCTTCCATTCGGTGTGGACCGTCCTGGTCGGGGCTCATTTCCACCCGCGCTTCAGCGATGTAGTCGAAGACCCGAACATTGTTGACGTGCCCATAAGCGTCCAGGTCTGACCATCGAACGGTGAAGTCGTAGGGGTGCGCCGCATCGCCCACCGTCCAATCACCCAAAGAGGCAGGCGGATCGAGAGGCACGGACTGCTCAGCAAACCAGGCACGCTCGGCGCCTGTCATCCGCCGCAAGCGGTTCGCCCGATAGTCGAAAAGGCACATCATGGTACGGCCCCGAGCCACGAGGCGGCTGTCCTGAGTGAGGGTGTATGCCAGCTGGAAGCGGGCCGCACCAACGGTGCCGACCGACAGCTCGACGATGACCGGCGTAGTACTGAATCCCACCGGGCCCAGATACTCGACCTGATGAGAGACCACCATGGTCGACTCGCCCAACAGGTAGGCATTCGGCCCGGATTGCAGCCATTGTACACGAGCCTCTTGGAAGTAGTCAGCAACGATCGCGTTATTGACGTGCCCCTGGGCGTCCAGGTCGACCCACCGTTGACGGACTTCGCAGGTGAAGCTACTCATGCCAGCGGTTCGTCGTCGTAGAGCGCATCCACGACATCGGCGAAACGTTCAGCAATGACCTTTCGGCGAATCTTCATGTTGGGGGTGACCCCTCCGTCATCGACGCTGAATTCGCTCGGCAAGATCGCGAATCGTTTCACCGTTTCCCAACGCTCGAGTTTGGCGTTTGCCGATGCCATGAACCGCTCCAAGGTGTCCCGCAATTCGGGTCGTTGGGTGAGTTCTTCGTAGCTCAAATCGGAGAGCTGCTTACGGGCCGCCCATTTGGCCAGATTGTCGCGATCCATCGTCAGAAGCGCGGAGACGTACTTGCGCCCATCCCCGACAGCGACAACCTGGGACACATAGGGAATGGTCGCGGCAATGACCGTTTCAACTTTGACCGGCGCGACGTACTTGCCGCCGGAGGTCTTCATCAGGTCTTTCTTGCGGTCGGTGATTGACAGATAGCCATCAGAGTCGAGCTTGCCGATGTCGCCGGTGTGGAACCAACCGTCGACCAAGACTTCTGCGGTGCGCTCAGGATCATTGTGATAACCACGCATCACCCCAGGACCTTTAATGAGGACCTCACCATCGTCAGCGATCTTGATTTCGGTTCCGGGTAAGCCAGGCCCCACCGTGCCCAAGCGAGGTTGCTTGGGGACGTTGAAACAGCTGATCGCACTGGTCTCGGTCATCCCGTAGCCCTCGACGAGCAACAGCCCCGCGGAGTAGAACCAGGCCTGGACTTGTGCGCTGAGCTTGGCAGAGCCAGAAATGAAGAACTCGACGTTGCCGCCCATCTTGGCTTTCAGCTTGCTGAAGACCAATCGATCGGCCAGTTCATAAGACACCCTCATCCGGGCGGGCATCGGCTGGCCAGACATGCGGTATTCGCGCGAATCGCGCCCCACCGCAAAGGCCCAGCGTGCGATTCGTCCCTGAATGCCTCCCCGAGGGGAGGACAACAGCACGGCAGACCGCACCTTTTCGAAGATGCGAGGAGCCCCACACATGAACTCGGGCTTTACTTCACCCAGCCCGCCGACGATTCTGTCGATCCGCCCATCGACAGCAGTACTGAATCCGATGGCCAACTGCGCCGCGATCAGCGCTTTGCCGAAGACGTGGGACAGCGGAAGCCACAAATACTGGACGTAGCCGGAATCGATGATGTCCATTTCGCGCAGCGTGGTGCCCTCATAGACCCAGCAGCTGTGCAGCAGTTCCACCCCCTTGGGCCGCCCTGTCGTGCCCGAGGTGTAAATCAAGGTGGCGAGTTGATCGCCTGAGGCTGCGTCAACCTGCCTCGTCACACATGACGGGTCGGCGGCGAGCGCCTCCTCACCTCGCTTCACCAGCGTCGGCCAAGACAACACGCGCTCACCGTCGCCGGTGCCGTCCATCAAAATCACGGTGTGGACGGCGGCGGCGACGTCTGCAGCGGCATCGAGCTTGGCCAGCTGCTCCTCGTTTTCGGCCACCATCATCACAGAACCCGAATGAGAGACGATGTAGTCGAAATCGTCGCCTGCCGTGTTCGGATAAATGGTGGTCGTCGCGCCGCCCGCGCAGTTGATGGCCAAATCGGCCAGCACCCACTCGATTCGCGTCCCCGCCACGATGGTGATGCGCTGTTCGGTTTTCAAGCCGAGCGCCAAGAATCCTGCGGCCAGGATTTCTACCCGCCGCCAGGTCTCTTTCCAATCGATGGACACCCATTCATCGTTGTCATTTCGGTATCGGTAGGCCTCACCAGCAGGTGTCTGGTTGACTCGCCAACGCAACAATGCGCCGACGCTGGTGGGGTCACTTTCGACCCTCGCTGTACTCATGCGCCGTGTACTCTCCCCTGCGCCCCGTCGCGGACGCCTACGCAGTCTAGAGCCTATGACAGGCAGGTTACGCATTCGCCGCCAGTGATGAATTGTTCCCCATCGCACCTTTATTGAATGATCAACTTTATTGCTAGACTGCACATATGGAATCCGCACCCAATCCCCGCTGGCTCACTGCAGACCAAGAGCGAATTTGGCGGGCATTCCTGGACGGAACCAGCCGGATCTTTGCTGAAGCAGATGCCGAACTTCGTCGTTTCGGACTCGATCTCGGAGAATACGAAATCTTGGTTCACCTCTCCGATCAGGAAGACCACCGGCTACGCATGTCTGACCTGGCCGACCAGGTTCGGCAATCCCGCTCCCGACTCACCCACACCGTTTCGCGCATGGAGAAAGCCGGCCTGCTCCGCAGGGCGGCCTGCACCTCAGACGGACGCGGAGTCATGGCCGAACTCACCGAGGACGGTTACGCCCTCCTAGTGCGCATCGCACCCCACCATGTGGAGTCAGTACGCAAGGTCCTCGTAGACGTTGTCGACTCCGCCGATTTCGAAGCACTCGGGCGCGCGATGACATCGGTGATTGAAGCCCCCTAGCCACACCGGCGGGTGAGAGACTGGGCCGGTGAGCTCGCTCGAAGCCCTTCGCCAAACTGGACTCGTCATCGACACCAGCCCCGGCACCCGAGCTCGCTACAGTTCCGACGCCTCGCTGCACCGCGTGGTGCCCCTGGCGGTAGCCCGCCCGGCAACCATTGAGGAATTTTCTACCCTGGTTCGCGCCGCTCTTGCCCACCACATTTCACTCACCACCCGCGGTGCCGGCACGTCGATCGCTGGCAACGCGATCGGCACCGGACTCGTCATCGACACCCGAGACCTGAATCGCATCGCGCAGCTCAACCCCACCGACCGTTCCGCAATCGTCGAACCGGGCGTCATCCCCGCCCAGTTGAGTGCGGCGGCAGCGCGCCATGGGCTGCGATTTGGGCCGGATCCGTCCACCGTCGACCGTTGCACCATTGGCGGCATGCTCGGCAACAACGCTTGTGGGGCGCGCGCCCTGGGATACGGGCGCACGGCCGACAACCTCCTCGGACTCGAGGCCATCACCGGGACCGGAGAACAGCTCAACCTGGCATCACCCAACCGTGTCGCGATCCACAGCTCCCCCACTTTGCGCGATCTGCATCAGCTGGTGGAAAGCAACCTCGGCGTCATCCGCACCGAGTTCGGCCACTTCTCCCGACAAGTGTCCGGGTACGCATTGGAACACCTCCTTCCCGAAAATGGCTTCGATGTGGCACGGTTCCTGGTTGGCAGCGAAGGAACTTTGGCCACAGTCATCGGCGCCCGTGTCGGGCTGGTACCCGAACCGGCTCACCGAATCCTCATCACCATCGGCTACCCAGACATGGTGGCAGCGGCCGAAGCGACCGAATCCGTCCTGCCTTTCCACCCCACCGCCGTCGAGGGACTGGACCGTCGGATCATCGACGTCGTGGCCCGCAAAAACCCGGCAGCGGTACCGCCCCTTCCCGAAGGGGACGGTTGGCTCTTCATCGAGCTCACCGACAGTGATCGGTCCGCGTTGCTTGCGCGCAGTCAGGAACTCGTCGCCCGCGCTGGCGGGTTGGGCGCTGAGATCGTCGACGATCCCCAGCGCGCGAAACGGCTGTGGCAGATCCGTTCCGACGGCGCAGGTCTGGCGGCAATCGGATTGGGCAAGCCCGCACATTCGGGTTGGGAAGACTCCGCTGTCCCTCCGAAAAACCTGCCCCGTTACCTTCGCCAACTCGAGAAACTTCTCACCGACCACGACCTTCATGGATTGCCGTACGGGCATTTCGGCGAGGGCTGCGTCCATGTGCGCATCGACTTCGACCTCGAAACTGCGCGCGGGGTAAGCCGCTACCGGAGCTTCTTGGAGTGCGCCGCCGACCTCGTCGCCTCACATGGCGGCTCAATCTCGGGTGAACATGGCGACGGACGGGCGCGTTCTGAGCTGCTTTCTCGGATGTATTCCCCAGAAGCGATCCGCCTCTTTGCCGCAGTGAAGGCGATCTTCGATCCGAACAATCTGCTCAACCCTGGGGTACTGGTCGACCCACGCCCACTCGACGCCGATCTGCGCTTGCCGCTGGCTTCCTCGACGGTGGTTCCCTGTGACATCCGTGCAGCCGTCCACCGCTGCACCGGGGTAGGCAAATGCCTGGCACCCGGCGGGGTGATGTGTCCGTCCTATCAAGCCACCGGAGAAGAAAAGGACTCCACTCGAGGTCGGGCCCGCGTGCTCCAAGAACTCTCCAACGGCACGCTGATCCCCCGCTGGGATGATCCGGCCGTGCTCGATGCTTTGGACCTGTGCCTGTCCTGCAAGGCCTGTCGCAACGAATGCCCAACCGGAACCGATATCGCCGCCGCGCGATCTGTTGCGCTCGACCACATCTACGCCCATCGCCGCCGCCCTCGTACCCACTACGCCATCGGCCGGATAGGCACCTGGACGAGACTTCCCAGACTGGCCGCGATAACGAACGCACTGCTCGCCACGCCAGGCATCGCTCAGCTGGCGAAAGCCATAGCCGGGATCGACCAACGCCGCAGCATCCCTCGCCTTACGCCGCGGCCGCGCCGTTCTCGCCCAACGGCCTCCGGCATACCGATAGCGGTCTGGGTCGATCCCTACACCGGCGGCTTCGATGCCGAACGGCTGCCCGCATTGTTGGCGGTCCTGGCCCAGGCCGGTTACGCGCCAAAGGTGATCGAAGCGCACATCGACCCGGCTGTTTCGTTGATCTCCACCGGTCAACGGGGCCGGGCCCAGCGCACTTTGGAACACGCCCTTGATGGGTTGCACCGAGTCGCCACCAACGGAACCTTGATTGTGGGCATGGATCCCTCCGCGGTCGCCGTCTGGCGTAGCGATGCTGAAGAACTGGTCTGCGATGACCGTTTATCGGTGGTGCGCGACGCCGTCCGTACCCTCGCCGAGGTCCTCATCGCCACCCCCAACTGGGAAGCCCCTCAGCTCGGCGGGGTTCGTGTGGTCGCCCAGCCGCACTGTCACCACCGTTCGGTGCTGGGCTGGGATGCCGATGCGGAGCTTCTCCGGCGAACCGGTGCTGAAGTAGTCACTGTGGACGGCTGCTGTGGAATGGCCGGCGATTTCGGGCTGACGCACTACGACGTTTCGGTGGCGGTAGCCACAAACAATCTACTGCCGGCCATCGAAGCGGCCGGACCGGACGCGGTTATTCTGGCCGACGGATTCTCTTGTCGCTACCAGGTCAGGGATCTCCTCAACCGGCAATGCCTGACGCTGGCCGAGCTGTTACTGGACGCCGGACGGTAGCCCGTCCCCGACCAGAACCCGAGCAGTACTTCCCGCCGAAGTCGACGAGTTCGCTGACTCGACCAACTGGCATAGACTGAACGCCGCTTCCAAACCTCTGAGGATGATCGCCATGCCCGAGTTCGTATTCACCATGCACAACGTCCGCAAAAAGCTGGGCGAGAAGCTGGTGCTCGACAACGTCACCTTGAGCTTCTTTGAAGGCGCCAAGATCGGCATCGTCGGCCCGAACGGTGCCGGAAAGTCGACCATGCTCAAGCTGATGGCCGGCCTCATCACCGCCGACAATGGCGACGCCATGCTGGCCAAAGACAAGACGGTCGGCATCCTGATGCAGGAACCGCCGTTGACCGAAGGCAAAACCGTCATGGAGAACATCTATGAAGGTGTCGCCGAGACCAAGGGCATGCTCGACCGTTTTGAAGCGATTTCGGCCGCGATGGGTGAGCCGGACGCCGATTTTGATTCACTCCTGGCAGAGATGGGCGAGCTGCAGACCGAGCTGGACCACCGCAACGCCTGGGACCTGGATTCCCAGCTCGAACAGGCAATGGACGCCCTGCAGTGCCCGCCCGCTGATGCCATCGTCGACGTGCTTTCCGGTGGCGAACGACGTCGAGTGGCTTTGTGTAAGTTGCTGCTCGCTCAGCCCGATCTGTTGCTGTTGGACGAACCCACCAACCACCTTGACGCCGAGAGCGTGAACTGGCTGGAAGGCCACTTGAAGAGCTACCCCGGTGCTGTCCTGGCCGTCACCCACGACCGGTACTTCCTCGACAATGTCGCCGAGTGGATCTGCGAAATCGACCGCGGACGTCTGCACCCCTACGAGGGGAACTACTCCACCTATTTGGAGACCAAGCGCTCCCGCCTTCAGATCGAGGGCAAGAAGGACGCCAAACGCGCCAAGAT
>CAYWIN010000047.1:10005-11274 GCA_964458365.1 uncultured Propionibacteriaceae bacterium | reverse complement strand
CATTCCAGCCATCAAGACCAACGGCTCCAAGCGGGCGAGTGCGTCACGAGGGCTGTTGGCGTGAATCGTCGATAGGGAGCCGTCATGGCCGGTGTTCATCGCCTGCAACATGTCCAACGCTTCGGCGCCACGACACTCGCCGACGATGATGCGGTCAGGGCGCATACGCAGGGAGTTCTTGACGAGTTCTCGAATCGAGACTTCGCCGCGACCTTCGACGTTGGCCGGACGGGATTCGAGTCGGACAACGTGGTCTTGCTGCAACTGCAACTCCACCGCGTCCTCGATCGACACGATCCGTTCCTTGTCGGGGATGAACCCAGACAGCACGTTGAGCAAGGTGGTCTTACCGGTACCGGTACCACCGGAGACGATGACATTCAGTCGACCCATGACGCAGGCTTCCAAGAGCTCAGCCATCTCCGGGCTCAGGGTTTGCAGTTTGAGTAGGTCGGGGACCTTCAGTGCGTCCTTGGAGAACTTTCGAATGGTGAGCGTGGACCCGCTGACGGCCAGCGGTGGAATGATCGCATTCACACGAGAGCCGTCTTCGAGCCGGGCATCCACCAGAGGCGACGATTCATCGATACGACGACCAACCCGGGTCACGATCCGCTCGATGATGCGGCGCAGGTGGGCTTCATCCTTGAAGCGCACGGGGGTCAAGGTGAGTTTGCCCGAACGTTCAACGTAGATCTTCTCCGGGCCGTTGACCATGATTTCGGTGACGCTCTTGTCGGCGAGCAACGATTCCAGTGGTCCGAGGCCCAGCACGTCATCGTGCACTTCACGGATCAGGCGCTGACGTTCCCGTGCGGTCAGCGGAAGCCGTCCGCCCTCGATGATGGAGTTCAGTTCGTTCTGGACGATCCCTCGCAGGGCCGTTTCGTCCAGGCTGGGATCGTTCAGACGGGCGCCAAGGCGTTCGAAGAGTTGCTCGACGGCTTCTTCCTTCAACCGTCCGAGCGCGTCATGGGTCTCCATGACGACCGTTTGCTGAGTGGGCACTCGGTTGGCGAGACGGCTGGGATCCATCGGTGAATCTGGCGACGGTGACGCGACGGGCACCCAGGTGACCGACGCCCCTTCGTTGGACGGCTGGTTGTCTGAGGATGCCAGGTAAGGGGCCGGCGCATTGAAGTCATCGACCAGGGCGCGCATCGGTGCGGCGCTGGTAGACGTTGTGCCTTCCTCGAGCGGGATACCCCGCTCACCTTTCATCGCGTTGACGCGAGCTGCGAGGTTCATTTCTTATCCCCCTTCTTGGCG
>CAYWIN010000047.1:0-9995 GCA_964458365.1 uncultured Propionibacteriaceae bacterium | reverse complement strand
GTCGCCAGCGGCGATGGTTTCCACCAGGGCACGTAGTTGCTTGGCGACGGGATCCTTGCTTGCGGACTGGAGCAGCGGGATGCCTTGGTTAGTGGAGATCGGGACACCATTAGATTGCGGCACCACGAAGTCGACCTTGCGCCCAATGGAAGCTTCGACATCGTTCACCGAGAGCCCGCGACTGGGATGCATGAAGTTCAGCACGACATAGCGGGAATCGAGCACGATGCTGATGTCGCGCAAGGTGTCGAGTTCTTTGTGCAGACCACGGACGCCGGGGACGTCGAGGCTGGTCACCAGAACCAGAACGTCAGTGAGATCCAACACCGTCAAGGTGTGTTCACTGAGGCCTGGGGCGGTGTCGACCACGACGTACTTGAACATGCCAGCAAGCATGTTGAGGAGGTTGGCGATTTCTTTCGGTGCCACCGCATCGGCCGCAGCTGGGGAGTCGGACCCGGGCACGACCAGCAGGCTGGTTTGATGCTGGGTGAGATACGACTTCAGCGCAACGGAGTCGCGGCTTCCCGGGCCATGGGCCATATCGGGCAGGCTGAACTCTGGAGCGATGTTGAGCGCACTGCCCACATCACCGAAATGGATATCAAGGTCAACCAGAACGGTGGAGTTTGGCTCTTTCATGGCCAGGCCGACGGCAAGGTTGGTGGACACGGTGGTCTTTCCCACTCCGCCTTTCGGCGAGGCCACCGTGACCACCTTCCCCCGTTGGGGAGTGTTGCCGGGCGTTTCCGCTCCAGCGGTCTCAGGCGCGGCGAAGCTGGCGGCCCGTTCCAGCGCCTGTTGCATCTCCTCCAACGGAGCTGAGGGGTGAACGATGTCCCGCACACCCGCGCGCAGTGCGGCGAGACCGATCTCGGCCCCTCGATCGCTGACCAGGATGACCGGAATGTTGAAGCTTTGGCCAAGGTCGGTAGCGACGAAGAGGGCTTCGTTGATTCGTTCTGCGGGGTCCAAGACAACCACCGCTGGCATGGGCGTATCGCCAATTTCGGCCAGCAACGCTTGGACGTTCGCGGGGAAGACATCGGGGGCGATCGGAAGCACATCAGGTCCCCAGCATTGCTGGACGATCTGAACCAACCGCGGGTTACGACTAACGACGAGTGCGGTTCCCATGGCTGTTCACCCCACCAACTGCTTCACAGTGATCGGCGCGACCGCTGTGGGGTCTTTGGCTGCTTCGGCGAGCCAGATCTTGCCTGTCTCCATGCCGAGGATCACCTTCTGCACGTCGGCTGGGTTTGCAGCCAGCGTGATGACGTCGTCTTTGGTCCCGACGACCAGGGCCCCAGGAACAATTTGCTTGATCTTGTCGGCGGTACTGGCGTAGACGGCAACCTTGTCTCCGGCTTGCAGCCGTCCGTTGACTGATCGCTGGGTTTCGAGTTGCAGGCTGAAGATCTGCATTGTGTTGGGAATGCTGACCTCGCCCGAGACGGTGGTGCCGGGTGCGGCGAATCGGCTTTGAATCAGCTGTTCGCCCGGTTGAAGATCAACGGTGGTGGCCATATCGGCCACACCGTCCAGGGAAGTAAGTGCGCCGGGCGCTACGGCAGCCTTCGGGATGGTAGTCAGAGTTGCCGAACCGCCGAGGGTCTTGCCGAGGGTGCCTGCCGGAATGTCTTTGGTCACCACCAGCACTTGGGTGGGTTCTTGGCCGGCCATGGCGCGAGCGTCTGCGCTAGAAACGTAGTTGAACAGCAGGATGGCGCCGATGCCGGCCAAGATCACTGCCGCAATCGCTGCGATGAGACGACGTTGCATTGTGGGAAACCGCCTGTTCTCAAGTTGATGGGAGTGGATGTCCCTGCTCCCGCGTTTTCGGTCAACCGCCAGCTGTCCGAAATAGTGTGGCTGAGGAATGCTTTTGGCTCGCAACGCCGCGGGGAGAATAGTCACCCGAATGGGGGACGTCTCTCGCGGCGCTGCGAGTCAAAATCGTATGCAATGCGGTGAATGTGTCACCTATTTGGGGGACTGAATCGGTAAAGCCAATTCAGACTTGTTATTCATTACCAAACGTACTTTGCGAACCGGGGCACGGGGGCGGGGACCCGAGTGCCCCGGTTTGACCTACTACTTCTTGAGTCCGTTAGAGACGTCGGTGAACATGGCTTGCAGCTGGCCGCCGAGCGTGGCGACGATGGTAATAATCACTGCGGCGATCAGGGCGACCATGATGCCGTACTCAACTGCGGTGGCGCCGCGTTCTTTGCGAGCCTCGATTGCGGCTGCGCCGCGCTCCGTGGTCTGAACAGCGAAGCCGATGATATTTGCTGGCAGGTTCTTCATGAGACCGACCCTTTCTTCTGGGATAGATTTTCCGCGGAGCTCTCAGTGTCATCCGTCCCCGGGAGCTTCCAAAGCAAGGTCTACACCTCGAAATCTTGGAATGTCAAAGTTTTTCTAAAAATGTCCCCATAAGGGTGACTGAATTCACGTTTTTATTGTCACCCATTTGGGGACATATGCATTCTTGGTGCACCATCGGGGCCTCTTGGCGCGGTGGTTGGTTCGGCCTGGGGGCGGCTTCGGCGTCGGGGTTTTGTTGTGGGTGCTGCAGAGGTCCTCGTTGCACCGACACCCCGTTCTATGGGTGTGAGGTATCTGTGCGGAGGGCCTTGTTGACGTCCAGTTCTGTTGGGTGAGGTGTTGGCGAAGGGGTGTTGGCCGAGAGGTCTTGGGTCGAGGGTGGATGTGCCTGCTGTATCCGAAAATGTCTCTATTTGTCATCCTTTTGGGTGACAAATAGAGACCGGGGCAGGTGCTTAGAGGCCACGCCCGATAGAAAACGCATGCAAATTGAGAACCTGAGAATGTCATCCGTTTGGGTGACAGGACTTTCATTAAATGGCCATTTGTGTGAGATTTTCAATGCCTCAGATCGGCCATGAATGCCGGGCTGGCTAGGGGAAACGGATAATGCCGCCCGCGCGGGTCACCCGTCAGTGGACCTGTTCTTGGTGGACTTGAAAGGCCTATGGTGGCCGCATTGATTGCGTTGACAGTGCGTCAAGTGCAGCCATAGACTTCATAAAAGATTTATTCAGGAGTTGTTTCCGACGTCGTTTGGAATGAGGGGTCCATGCGCAAGTTGCTAGTGCGTGCCCGCGAGCGCGGCGCATCTGCGGTGGAGTTTGCTTTGGTGATGCCTTTGCTGCTCTTGATGCTGATGGGCATGATCGACTTTGGTATGGCGATCAACTCGCAAGCGGTTTTGGGCAATGCGGCCCGGGAGGCGGCACGGGCGGGAAGCTTCAATGCCTCCGACACCGCTGCGGCTCAGACTGTGGCCTTGAATGCTTCCGCAACCCTGAAAGGGGCTGCTCCAACGGTTGTGGTCACCTGCACCACGGTGGCTGGGTCGACGATCAACTGTGGATCGGCCGAGGGTGGCGACGTGGTGAAGGTGTCAATGACCTACCGGTACTTCTGGATTTCACCAGCAATTCTGGCTCTGCCTGCTTACACCGACATGGAAGCGTCGAGCCAAATGCGAATCGAGACGACATGACGAATGACCTCAAGATGCGGCTTCGCACGTTGGTTTCCCGCGGCGAACGGGGTGCCACGGCGGTAGTGGTGGCGATTTCGATGGTCTTGCTCTTTGCAGCCGGCGCGGTCGGATTCGATATCGCCAGGCTGGCCAACTCCCGACAGCAGGTGCGGGCCGCGATCGATGCGGCCGCCCAAGCGGCGGCGATGGACCTCCCCGGTGACACCAGCGCCGCCATCCGCAATGCCAACACCTTCGCCCATGCGAACATGGCTGAGATTCCTGATGGTGGTCTCACCATCAAGTTCTATTGCGTCGTGGCGAACAAGTCTGGCGTGCCCGACGAGTCGCAAATCCCGACCACCTGCAATCCGGGGGTCAAAGGCTCGGACTGGACGGTCGCCGGTTCAAACTGCACGTCGGCCAAAGTCTGTGCGATCCCGGTTGACATGAAGAGGACTCCCAGCGCCAAACCGAACACGTTGTCGGTGAGCTATGACCTGGCGGTGGATTTCATCTTCGGTCCAGCGATTGGCATATCGGCAGGGTCTACGGGTAACCAGAGCACGCTTTCGTGTATCGGAACCTGCGGCGGGCAGGCCTCCCCGAACCCGATGGACATCGTGGTGATGGCCGACCGCACGCCATCAATGAGTTCGAGCGAAATGACTGCTCTTCGTAGTGGCTTGAGCAACATGCTCACCGTCATGAACCCTGATCAGCAGTATGTCGCTTTGGGCACGCTCGGAAAGAGCAAAGTGGCCAGCAGCGGTTGCCTGACCTTGCCAGACACCACCTCCGTGAGGACCTGGAAGCGGAATAATCCATCGTGGTACACCTCTGCGTGGCCCGGCGTGTGGGTGCAGGTGCCCTTCCAAAACAACTACTTGACGACTACTTCGAGCGGCACGAAGGCGGTGAATACGTCGTCGAGCATCGGCCGGGGTATTAGCTCGAGCTGCCTGAAGAATGACACGGCGGGCTGGTCAACCAACCTGGCTGCAGCACTCAAGGGTGGTGCCCGATACCTTTACGGCTCGGAGCTGGGGTCGAGTAACAACTTGAGTTCGCTGCCCGACCGGTCGGAGCTGAAGACGGAGATCAAGAAGGTGCTGATCCTGGAAACCGACGGTGAGCCGGTTGAACCGGTCACGATGTCTCCTTCGGCGCTGAGTCTGCGCAACAACATCGACATCGGCCAGTACGACACGCCCACTGCGTGTCAGAACCTGATCGATATGGCGCGCCAGGTGAAGCAGATGAAAAACGCTTTGGTGATCACCGTGGGCTACGGGACCCTGAAATCCTACGGCTGCGAAACGATGTCGGCGGCGGAGATGCTGGCTGCCGTGGCATCCCCGAAGGATTCTTCAAATCCAAGTCGCGCCCAAGTCGGGTGTGCCACGCAATCCGCCCGCAACACCGAGAACTCCGACGGTGACTGGTTCTTCTGCGCAGCAACCGCTTCTGAACTGGAGAACATCTTCTCAGCAGCCGTTGGTCAGGCAACCGGAACCACCAAGTACATGAGTATTGACGGAATCGGTAACTGAGCACACCGAAGCGCCACCCTCGCCTTCCGGCAGGGGTGGCGCTTTTCGGTGTTCTGAAAGCTGTTTGATCTCGCTAATCCAAAAAGTCGACGATGCCAGCGGCCACAGCAGTTGCGGCCGTTGCACGCCAGCTAGCGGCGGCGAACTTGTCGGCATCCTGCCTATTCATCATGTTGCCCATCTCAATCAGCACAGCAGGACGTTGAGAGAAATTGAGGGTGCCGAGGTCGGACCGGGTGTTCAGGCCCGTCCCTGAACCGATGTAGTTCGAACGGGGCATCGCCCCGCTTTGCTCGAGATGGTCGCGAATGTCGACGGCGAGTTCTTTGGATTGCTTGATCGTCTGTCGCCCGCCACGCATCGTCGATGACGAAATGACATGGAAGCCGCGGTGTGTCTTGCCGAGGTTTCCATCGGCATGGATCGAGACGAAAACATCTGCCTTGCTCTCATTGGCCAGATCCGCACGATGATTTACGCACAGATCGTCGCTGCGCGTCGTGTCATTGCTGCGAGTGAGTTTGACTGTGGCGCCTTGTTGGCGAAGCACGGTAGCTAAGGCTTGAGCCTGAGCCAAGGTGTAATCGTGCTCGGCGTAGCCGGAGCGCGTCGCGGTCCCTGATGAGTTGCACGCCTTCATGCCTCCGCGCCCGTCAGGCACCTTGTGGTAACCCCAGGTCGACGTCCACGCACCCGTGTGGCCAGGGTCGATCACGATGGTCTTTCCGGCCAGGGGTTTGCCGGTCGGTGATGACGATGGGGACGGTGACAGCGACGCTGATTCAGGTGCCGGTATTGGGGCCGGGGTGGGTGCGGTGGGGCCCGACGCGCAGCCGCCGAAGACAGCAATCGAGGTGAGCAATCCGAACACTGCGGTTGTTCGAAGCGAAAGATTCACGCCTCCCAGTGAACCAGGTTTCAAAAACGGTGCAGTGTGCGGCCCGCTGACGGCCCAGTCTTGCCCAGAGCGTTCAACCGTGATGGGTGCCATCCGAGCGCCGGCTGTGCTCAGGTTATGCGGGGAAACGCGGTGTCGGCGGCGGCCAACGCCGCCTAAAGACTGTCCCAGTTGCGGACGCCGGTCTTTTGTCGGTCCCCCTTCGCCCTCTACAGTTCGCCAAATCCGGCGAAGGAGAAGGACATGTTCAGCAAGATCTTGGTAGCCAATCGCGGCGAGATTGCCGTGCGCGCGTTTCGAGCTGCCACCGAACTGGGCATAGGCACCGTGGCCATGTTTACCCATGAAGACCGTCACGCGGAGTTTGGGCTGAATGCCGACGAGTCGTACCAGATTGGCGAACCTGGCCACCCGGTGCGGGCCTACCTCAGCGTGGATGGCATCGTTGCGGCCGCGCAAAAGGCGGGCGCTGACGCCATCTACCCCGGATATGGCTTCCTTTCGGAAAACCCGGACCTGGCGCATGCCTGCGAGCGGGCGGGCATCACCTTCATCGGCCCCAGTCACGAAGTGCTGGAACTCACCGGCAACAAGGCCCGCGCCATCGCGGCTGCCCGAGAGGCCGGATTGCCGACCTTGCGGGGCTCAGAACCGAGCGACGATGTAGACGTCCTCCTCGCATCGGCCGAACAAATTGGCTTTCCGTTGTTCGTCAAAGCGGTCTCCGGTGGTGGCGGGCGCGGCATGCGCCGGGTCGAGGACGCTGCGGCCCTTCCCGCCGCGGTTGCCGAGGCGATGCGTGAAGCAACTTCAGCCTTCGGTGACTCCCGGATGTACCTCGAAGAAGCCGTCATTCGGCCCCGTCATATTGAGGTGCAGATTCTGGCCGATGCCACCGGGGAAGTCATGCATCTCTATGAACGGGACTGCTCTGTGCAGCGCCGTCACCAGAAGGTGATCGAGCTTGCGCCGGCGCCCAATCTCGATCCGGCATTGCGTGACCAGATCTGCGACTATGCCGTCCGTTTCGCGCGGGCCATCGGTTATCGCAATGCCGGCACCGTCGAGTTTCTCCTTGGTGAGGACGGGCGTGTGGTCTTCATCGAAATGAACCCGCGCATCCAGGTAGAACACACCGTCACCGAAGAGGTCACCGACGTGGACCTGGTCAGTTCCCAGCTGCGCATTGCTGCCGGGGAGACCCTGTCAGACCTGGGCCTCAGCCAGGAAACGGTGGCGGTTCGTGGGGCTGCGCTGCAGTGCCGAATCACCACCGAAGATCCGGCAAACGGATTCCGCCCGGACACGGGAACGATCTCGGTGTACCGCACCCCAGGTGGGGTGGGCGTCCGGTTGGACGGAGGCGTTGTCTTTGCTGGGGCTGAAGTCGGGGCGCACTTCGATTCCATGTTGGTGAAGCTGACCTGTCGGGCCAATGATCTGCCTTCGGCTGCGCGGCGGGCGTATCGGGCCCTCACCGAGTTCCGAGTTCGGGGCATTTCGACCAACATTGGCTTCCTCGAAGCTGTGCTGTCCGATCCGGACTTCCTCGCCGGCCGGATCAACACCTCTTTCATTGATGAGCGTCCGCACTTGGTCCACCACACCTTCTCGGTCGATCGAGGCACCAAGCTGCTGAACTATCTGGCATGGGTGAGTGTCAACAAACCCCACGGGGAGCCGCGCATCGAGATCAATCCGCGCGCCAAGCTTCCGGTGCTGAACCAAGACGTTGCCAGCGCCGAGCCGCCAGCGGGCTCGCGGCAGCGGCTGCTGAAGGTGGGCCCTGAAGCGTGGGCGTCCGAGTTGCGAGCCGCCAAGGCAGTCGCCGTGACCGACACCACTTTCCGGGACGCGCATCAGTCCCTGTTGGCCACACGGGTCCGCAGCCACGATCTGCTGGAGGCCGCACCTGTGATCGCCCGCACGCTGCCGCAACTGTTCAGCGTGGAGTGCTGGGGTGGTGCCACCTACGATGTCGCGCTGCGTTTCTTGAAGGAGGATCCGTGGGATCGTCTGGAGAAGCTCCATGAGGCGATGCCGAACCTGCCCCTACAAATGCTGCTGCGTGGCCGAAATACCGTCGGCTACACCCCGTATCCCCTCGCCGTGACGAAGTCCTTTGTTGACGAGGCCGCCCGGTCAGGGCTGGACGTATTCCGGATCTTCGACTCGCTGAACTGTGTGGACCAGATGCGCCCAGCGATTGAAGCCGTGCGGGAAACCGACCATGCCGTGGCCGAAGCGGCCCTGTGCTACACGGGCTCGATGAGTTCGCCTGCCGAGAAGCTCTACACCTTGGACTACTACCTTGGCTTGGCCGAGGAGCTGGTCCAGGCCGGCGCGCACATCCTGGCCATCAAGGACATGGCCGGTCTGCTCCGCGCCCCGGATGCGGCCAAACTCGTCGCGGCGCTGCGCAGCAATTTTGATCTGCCTGTGCATCTCCACACCCACGACACCGCGGGTGGGCAGTTGGCCACGCTGATGGCGGCGATTGACGCCGGAGTGGACGCGGTCGATGTGGCGGCCGCGTCGATGGCGGGAACGACGTCGCAGGTTTCGATGTCGGCATTGGTTGCTGCGCTGGAGGGCACCGAGCGTGACACCGGGCTGAGCTTGGCTGCGGTCACCGAATTGGAGCCGTACTTCGAGCAGGTGCGCAACCTTTACGGTGCGTTCGAATCGGGTTTGCCTGGGCCGACCGGGCGGGTCTATCACCACGAGATTCCCGGCGGTCAGCTGTCGAACTTGCGGCAGCAGGCGATTGCGTTGGGGCTGGGTAATCGCTTTGAAGACATTGAAAACATGTACGCCGCCGCCAACAAGATCCTGGGGAACCTGGTCAAGGTCACGCCGTCGTCCAAGGTGGTCGGCGACCTCGCGTTGGCATTGGTGGGACGCAACGCCGACCCGGCTGATTTTGAGGCCAACCCGGACTCCTACGACATTCCCGACTCGGTAATTGGCTTCCTCAACGGAGACTTGGGGGATCCGCCCGGTGGCTGGCCTGAGCCATTCCGCACCAAAGCGCTCGCCGGGCGGGTCACGAAACCGGTGGTCACTGAACTCAGCGCGGAGGACGCCGATGCGTTGGCCGCCGAGCCTCGTCGCACGCTGAATCGGCTGCTCTTCCCTGGGCCGACGAAGGATTATGAGGAGGCTTTGGCCGACTATTCGGAACTGACCGTGCTTCCCACCCGAGAGTTCCTGCATGGTTTGAAACAAGGCGACGAAGTGGAAGTGCCACTCCGGCGGGGCCGCAATGTCCTGCTCAAGTTGTCGGCTATCGGCGAGGCTGACGACCGGGGCATGCGTCAGGTCGTCGGTACGGTCAACGGACAGATGCGGGTGGTGATCGTTCGGGATGAATCGGTCACGACAACCGAGGCGATCCGCGAACGAGCAGACGCATCAGTGCCGGGTCAGGTGCCTGCTCCATTTGCTGGCGTCGTCACCTTGGTCGTCGAAGAAGGCCAGGAAGTGGCGGCCGGTGAGCAGGTTGCCACGATCGAGGCCATGAAGATGGAGGCTGCGATCACCACCCCAGTGGCTGGCGTGGTGAAGCGGTGCGCCATCGGGCATGCGCAGGCCGTTGAGGGTGGAGACCTGCTGGTTGAAATCGGCTGAGCCGGTTAGTGCCTCGGCTGCTGCCTGGACCGGTGTGGTGGCCGAGGCGAACGGAATTCGTCGTCCAACTGGATGATTCTGGCTGCTGTGGGTGCAGCCAGCGGCGAGTTGGGCGGCAGTGCGTCCAGGAGTGCTTGCCACATGGCGTAGTCCTCCTGGCCCCACGCCGAACGTGTCCAGGTGGACACCAGGTCGTTGCGGCCACTGGTCAAGACGGCGCGACGCAACGCGCTGTGCAGGGTGTCACGGGCCTCGACGATGCCGGGTGCTTCGGAGAAGGGGAGGAGCGGTCCGCGGTAGCGCCTGAGCGCGGCGGCAATATCACCGCTGGCCAGATAGGCGTGGACAGCCTGCCAGTCTGAGCGCACCTGAGCGCGCAGCCGGTAAGGGCGGGAGG